>JAYUXI010000127.1:0-1939 GCA_043753085.1 Myxococcales bacterium
GCGAGCGGAGAAGCTCGGCAATGGAATGGTGGTTCGGGGGTGGTGGGCGCTTCGCCAGCCGGTACCGTTTCGTCGAGGTCATGAGCGTGGCGGCGTATGCCACGCTCGCGGTACTGCTCGGCGTGCAAATCTACGCGGGCTTGCAGCGATCCCCGTGGACAGCGCTGCTCCTCGTACCGGTCCTGTTCGCAGGCCTTCTTGGGGCGGACCTCGCGTCCGGACTCGTGCACTGGTTGGCCGACACCTACTGGCGCGCCACCACGCCGTTCTGGGGACCCAAGTTCGTGGCGCCGTTCCGCGAGCACCACGTCGATCAGCGCGCCATCACCCGCCACGATTTCATCGAGGCCAACTGCGACAACTGCCTCGTGTCGTTGCTCGTGCTGGTGCCCGCGTGGCTGTTTCTGCCCATCGCCACGTCCATCTGGGCCACCGTGCTCGGCACGTGGGTGCTGATGCTCGCCTCGGGTGTCCTGCTCACCAGCATCGCGCACGGCTGGGCCCATCTCGAGACGCCGCCGCCCATCGCGCGGAAGCTACAACGCTGGGGCCTCGTGATCGCCCCCGAGGTGCATGCGCGGCACCACGCGGCTCCGCACAAGACTCACTACTGCATCACCACCGGGTGGCTGAATCCGCTGCTCGATCACACGCGGTTCTTCCGACGACTCGAGCGCGTGTTCGATGCGCTCGGTGCACCGCGCGCCGAGCACGACTGAGCGCACGCGGTCGCGCCAGCTCACACCAGCTAGACGGGTGCGAGACGGGTGCGCTCGGTCGCAACGCTGGAGTCAGGCGAGCTTGGCGCTCAGGAAGGCGCGCAGCTTCACGAGGGTTTTTTCCTCGCGGGTGAAGCTGGGGTTCTCGTAGGCCTTGGCCCACGCGTCGAGCTCGCTCACGAACGAGCTGCGGATGCCTTCTTCGCCGAGGATGTCGTCTACGGTGCGGCCGCGCGCGGCGCCCTTGTGCAGGGTGCGCACGTAGTCGACGAGGCGCGGATAGGTTTCGCCGAGGAACTCTTCGACGGCGGCCGCTTCGGTGCCGAGACGCTTGGCGATGTCGGCCGTGAGGCCGGCTTCTTCGACGGCCAGTCGGGCCGCCACGCGGACCACGAACGCGTCGTCGAGAAAGCCGAGATCGTCGATGCCGTCGGGAATCAAGTCGAGCGACTTGAAGATGTAGTTCAGCCCGGAGGTGACGTGGCGCTTGGCGTCTTCGCTGGCGTCGCTGCCGAGGATGGCGCCCATGCCGACGGCGTCCTCGCCGAGCGCGCGGAGCCAGTTGGGAAACATCTCGAGGTATTTTGCGTCGCTCACGGCGTCGACGCTACCACGAAATTTTCGCGCCACGCATTCTCAAACGTCAGTCCGCACGGCGCTCTGCCTTCAGCGCTGCGCCACGGCGACCAGAAGACCGAGTCCGATGCCGACGGCGAGAAGCAGCATGCTGCCGAGGAGGATCCAGACCCAGAACGGCAAGCCCTTGCTCGCTGCGAGAGACGCGCCCGCCGGGCGCTCCTGCGGCGACACCACCATGCCGCCTCGTGGAACGTGCGGAACGTAAGGTGCCGGATTGATCTGCGGAAGCTCCATGGTGCGCTGCGTGGTCGGCATCGCGGACGCGGCCGTGCTGCCGACCACCGAGAGGGCCACGGTGGAGAAGTTTCCAGGGCCATCACCGGTGGGAGTGAGACTGGCGGGTGCCACCGAGCCGAGATGCGCGGGCATGTCGGGCAGACGGCTGAGCGGCAGGGCGCCGGTGACGAGGCGTTCCCCCATGGCCTGCGCGAGCGCCTGGCTCATCTCGACGGCGGACTGATGCCGCAGGTTGCGATCCTTTTCCAGGGCGCGACGCACGAACCCGGCGAGGCGTTCGAGGCTCGGATCGATCGCGCCGAGCGGTGGCGGATCGCTGTTGAGCACCGCCGCGAGCTTGGCAT
>JAYUXI010000128.1:0-4936 GCA_043753085.1 Myxococcales bacterium
AGCCCGAACGCGCAAACGATCGCGTCCCACGGGCCGCCGCTCGCGTCCCCGGCGTCGGCCTGCTCCATGTGCAGGACCTTGGAGAGCGCGCCTTTGCGGGCTTCTTCGGTGGCGAGCTTGACCATCTCGATGCTGGGGTCGGTGCCGCGCACGTACCCCGACTCCCCTACGCGACGCGCGACGGCGATGGCTTCGGCGCCGGGGCCCGCCGCCACGACGAGCACCCGGTTGCCTGCTTGCAACTCGAGCTCGTCGACCAGATCGAGGTGGTACGGCAAGAACCGCGGCACCCACTTCTCCAGGTAGCCGGGGGCCGCGCGGTCCCACGGTGTGGAGCTGAAGAGCGCGTTGCTCACGAGATCTTTCGACGATGACATCGTCTTCGAGCTTTCCATGGCTTCCGCGCATTGGCCATCGTCATTTGCGGCGCAGACCATGGCGAGCGAGCTTTCGGTAGAAGGTGGCCCGAGGCATCCCGAGGCGTTTTGCTGCGTTCACCACGTTGCCCCCGGTCGCTTCGAGTGCTTCTACGAGGCCCTTTCGCTCCAGATCCGCGGGCGTCCGGCGGCTTCGGGCCCACGCCGCGGGCGGCAAGCCGAGGTCCTCCGCTTCGAGCGGTGCCCCAGGTGCGGTCTTCCCCGACAACACGAGCGCCTTCGTCAGCACATTTTCGAGCTCGCGCACATTCCCTGGAAAGCGATGTGCGAGCAGAGCCCGGCGCGCCGAAGGACCGAGCTCGCGACGTGGCAGGCCCAGCGTGACGGCAGCGCGGTCGAGCACCGCGTCGGCAATCGCGATCACGTCGGCGCCGCGTTCGCGCAGTGGCGGTACGACGATGCGCACGACCGCCAAGCGGAAGAAGAGGTCCTCGCGAAAGCGACCCTGGCGAACTTCTTCTTCGAGGTTGCGGTGCGTGGCGCCGACCACGCGCAGATCGATCGGCGTTGCCTGCTCCGAGCCGAGCGCGCGCACTTCGCGCTCCTGCAGCACCCGCAGCAGCTTGACCTGCATGGCAAGCGGCATTTCGCCGATCTCGTCGAGGAAGAGCGTGCCGCCTTGGGCTGCGAGAAGTAAGCCCCGCGTGTCTTTCACCGCGCCGGTGAACGCGCCGCGCCGGGCGCCGAAGAGCTCGGCTTCGAGCAACGTTTCCGGCAGGGCGCCGCAGTTGATGGCCACGAACGGAGCGTTCTTTCGCGCGCTCTCGTCGTGCAACGCGCGCGCGAACAGTTCCTTGCCGGTGCCGCTCTCGCCCTCGACCAGGACGGTGACGTCGGCCTGAGCGACGCGCTCGAGAAGCGCCAGGGCCCGCAGCATCGGCTCGCTCTGGCCGACGATGTCTGCGAACTTGCCGACGGTGGCGCGCGCAGAACCGAGCTTGCGCGCAGCTTCGCTCCGCCGTGCGAGCTCGGCGCGCTCTTCGTGGAGCAACTTCTCGAGCTCTGCGCGTTGCCGTTCGAGCTCACGATTGCGGTCAGCGAGCTCGGCGACCAGAAGCGCGCGATCCAGCGCCCCGGCGATCTGATCGCGCAAGAACAGGAGCACCTCGCGGGCGCGCGCGCTGGGCGACGTGGCGACGAAACGATTGTCGAGGTAGAGGGCGCCCTCGACGCCGCGCTCGGTGACGAAGGGCAGCGCCACGACGGCACGGAGCTTTTGCGCGTGCACGCTGCGCTGGCGCTGCAAGAACTCGTTGACCGTGCCGGTGGCGCGCACCGCAAAGCGTGGCTCGCGCGTGGCCAGCACCTCGCGCACGATGCTGCGGCTGAACGAGAGCTCGCGGCCAGAGAGCTTTGCGGCGTCGAGATTGCGTGCAGCACGCACGTCGAACGTGGCGCCGGTGGCCAGCACCACGAACCCGCGCTCCGCGCCCGCCAGCACGATCGCGCAGTCGAGGGCGGCGCCGAGCAGCTCGTCGACGCTGGTGGTGCCGGACAAGCGCCGCTGCACGTCGAACAGGCGCGCCACTTCTTCGGGCCACGGCGCGCTCGCTTCCGGCGGCCCCGCCGTGGGCGCCGGGGCGCGAAGCCGGAGCGCCCGGAGATCGAGCGGCGCGCGCAGTGCGGCTGGAAGATCCGCCTGCAGCGTCTCGGCAAGATACACCGCGGCCCGCGCATGTTCTTCGGCGTGCAACGTGGCTCCTTGATGTGTGTAGACAGCATGCAAATGCTCGTGCAGGTCCAGCGCTCGGAACGGTGAGCCACTCGCGAGCACACGGGCCAAGACCTCCTCGAGGCGTGGGGCGCTGGCGTCTGCCACGGGCCAAAGCACAAGAACGCGGGTGCAGAAATCGCTGGCGTCCAGCCGCTCGGCCCAGCGCAGGAGCTCGCCCAGGCGCGCGGTCGTGGGAGCGTGCAGGCGCGCGTGGGTGAGGGCGATCTCGAGCGCCTCTGCGCTCTCGCGCGCCGCAGCCGGAAGGACGCGCTGGGCCTCTGCCACGACGTGCGGCTGCTGCGCGGCTTCGCCTTCGATGGCCAGCGTCAATGCGGTCAGCAGACCGAGGCCGGCTCGTTCTGCGCCTTGGCGAGCCTCACGCGCATGCGCGCGGGCCCGTTCGCGCTGGCCCAGCTCGAGTAGCAGGTTGGCGAGGGCAAAGCGCGCGCGCATCTCCGTGGACGCGGCGCCAGTGAGCCGCGCCAGAAGCACCGTGCGCTCGTAGGTGTCGAGTGCGGCACCGATCTGGCCGGCTTGTTCGGCCGCGGTGGCCACGTTGTACGTGGCGGTCGCGCGCAGATCGTCCAGGCCTTCGCGCTCGACGAGCGCGGCGGCGGCCCCGTACGCGCGCTGCGCTTCGCGCGTGTTGCCGCGGCGATGGAGACGCAGCGCTTCGGCGCTCTGCAGCCGGTAGTGGAGCCGCGGCGGGGCTGGCGTGGGCGCCAGTGACCGCGCCTTTGCCATGGCCGCATCGGCCTGCGGCGCATCGAGCAGCGAGAGCGCGGCAGCGGCGGTGATGGCCAAGGACCATGCCACGTCGGGCTCGGAAGTGGCCGTGCGTTGCGAAAGCTCTGCGGCTCGAGCGTAGGTGCCCGTCTTCAGGGCAAGCTCCGCGTGCACGTCGGTGCAGCGAGCGCGCAACGCTTCGGGCAGGCCCTCGAGCGGCCCGATCCGCGCCAACGTGTGGCGTGCGCGCGGCGTTTGGCCGGCGGCGAGCTGGCACGCGGCTGCTTCGATGCGCAGCGCGGCACGCTCGCCCACGCCACGCCGGAGCGCGACGGCGAGGACCGAGGCCGCCCGTTCGGACTGACCCGCAAGCCGCAGCTTCCTGGCGTGGTCGACCGCATCGGGCCTGGCCGCGCAGCGCGATGCCTCGTGGTCGCCTGCGACGATGCGGTCTACCGCAGCCGCCGTCGGCCGCATGGTGGCGGCCGCGTACGCGAGCTTCACGAGGGGGCCAGGCCAGCCGCCGCTCGCGCGGTGAGCCCGCGCGACGAGGACCGTGGGAAAGCTTGCCGGCAGCAGCTCGTGCGCCTCCGCCAGCGTGAGCGGCGGCACCTCCACCGCGACGTGCGCGGCCTGCGGAGCCATGGTGGTGGCCAGGACCACGGTGGCCGCGCCGTCCGCCGCGAGTGTTTCGAGTCGGGCGCGGATCGCTCGTGCGGGATCCCGCGCCAGGAGCACCACCGGACGCGCTGGGCATTCGATCCACGACAGGAGCTGCGCCATCCCGTCGTCGGGGCCGACCACGTGGACGTCGGCGCGATCGACGAGGGCCCAGCGCAGCTCGCCGAGAAGACGGGCGCGACCGCTGCCTGGCGGGCCCAGCAGCGCCACGAGGCGGGGACCGCTCGGATCGAGCGCCGCCCGCTCCACGGTGTCGAGCAACCCGCGCCGCCCCACCAGGCGCGCCACGAACGGCTCGCGCGCGGTGCGCCGCGTGGGCCCTCGCAGCGCATCGAGCAGATCGTCCAGGCCCGCTGGGCGCGCGGCAGCCTCGGAGGATAGTGCAGCATGCATCCATCGGGACACCGGTGTCGGCTGGCCGAGCACGCGCCGCGCGAGCGTTTCGAGCGTGCGCCCGACGGCAAACAGATCGAGCCTCGTGCTGGCGGGCACCAGGCCCGCTTCCGGCGCGAGGTACCACGCCGTGCCCGTGCGTTCGCCCGTCGGCGCCGTGCCGAGCGGCGAGGCGGCGCTCAGATCCAGCAGGACGCCCGTGCCGTCGTGCCGTACCACGATGTTGTCCGGCTTCACGTCGCCATGAAGGAAGCCCTGCGCGTGCACGGCTTCGAGCGCTTCGAGCGCGTCGGCAAGCGGCGACGCCACGTCGGCCCACGTGCCGCCGTGAATCGAGAGCGGCACGCCGGCGACCAGCTCGAGCGCCATGCCCATGATCGGCTGCCGCTCTCCAGGGTCGGCGTGCGCGATCTCGGCCGCATCGACTGCGAATGGGCCGTAGTCGAGCGCGCGCACCAGATTCGGGTGGCCAAGGCCGCGCAGGGCGTGGAACTCGCGACGCAGCAGCGCGCACCGTCCCGCACTCGCGCGCGTCAGGATCTTCAGCGCGAACGGCTCGCCACCCTGCACCCACTCGGCGCGCACGGTGCGGCCGAGGCCGCCTTCGCCGAGTGTCTCCAGGATCCGGACGGCACGCACTCGACAAATGTACCAGATGTGCAAGTGAGACGCATTCGAGACATCTGAGACACCGTAGCGTGGCGCAACGATCTGCAGCAGGCACGAATTGCCTGGTTTTCGCGAGTGGGCGGCGTGGCACGTGCCGTGCTCTACTTCCGGCATGCGCTGCTCCACCGCCCTCGCTTTTGGCCTCACCCTGGCCGTTGCGTGCAACGCCGCCGAAAGCCCAGGCGACGTCGGCGGCGGCACCCAGCGGCCGCAGCCCGAGCCGGAGCTCTTGCGCTACGTGTCGCTGGATCCGGATTTGGTCCGGATCGAGCGCACTGCCGCGGGCCTCGTCGTGCGCGGCGAGCCCGGCGCAGTC
>JAYUXI010000129.1:0-1932 GCA_043753085.1 Myxococcales bacterium
GCTACCAGTACCACGACTGCGTCGACGTCACGGACGAGGTCGACCTCCGTGTCGTGGGCAAAGTGGGGCACGAACGGATCGTGCACGGCGACCTCTGCGCCGGCTTCCTGGGCGAGCGCGACGAAGCGCGCGCTCGGCGTCTCGCGCACGTCGCCGTTGTCCTCGCGGTAGGCGTAGCCGAGCACGGCGAGGCGCGCGCCATCGAGCGAGCCCATCGCCGCGACGGTGCGCGCGAGCACGTGGGCGGGCATGGCGTCGTTGCGGCGTCGGGCGGCGCCGAGCAGCCACGGATCGACGGCGGGCGCGCCGGCCGCGAGCAGCCACGAGTCCTTCGGAATGCAGTGGCCGCCGACTCCCGCGCCCGCGAACAGCACCTCGCGGCCCGGCGATTTGTTCACCAGACGGCGCACCTCGAGAAAGTCGGCGCCGGCTTCCTCGCAGATCAGCGCGAGCTCGTTGGCGAAGGCAATGGCGACGTCGCGGTAGGCGTTTTCGGCAGTCTTCACCAGCTCGGCCGTGTCGAGATCGGCCCGGTCGAGGTCGGCGCGGACGATGTTTCTGTAGAGTGCAATCATCGCGTCGGACACGGCAGGGCTCGAGGCGCCGCACACGCGCGCCATCGTCTGCAGGTTGTGCAGCAGACGGCCGCTCGTCACCCGCTCGGGGCAGTGGCCGACGTGGAACCGCTCGCCGAGCAAGCCGCCGCTGGCTGCCTCGAGTGCCGGGATCACCACGCGACGCATGGTGCCAGGGGCCAGGGTGGACTCGACCACGACCAGCGCGCCGTGCGCCAGCACCGGGCCGATCTCGGCAAGGGCCGCCCGCAAGGCCTCGTAGCGGGGCAGGTGGTCGTCCTCGACCGGGGTTTCGACGCAGATCAAGACCGCCGCAGCAGCGGCCACGTGCGCCATCGAGGTGCTGACGCGAAACTTCTGCGCCCAGAGCGCACCGCGCAGCATGGCTTGCAGACCAGGTTCCTGCCCGGCGAACGGCACCGTGCCGTCGCGGAGGGCAGCAATGCGCGACGCGTCGCGGTCGACGCCGATCACGTCGAAGCCAGCCTCGGCGAGCGCGGCCGCGAGTGCCACGCCCACGTAGCCCAGCCCGACCACCGCCAGGGTGGCCGTGCCGGCATGGAAGTCGCGGACCAGATCGGCGAGTGTGTAGCGATGCCGGGCGCTGACCATCGGCTCGGGACTAGTCGCAACGCCGCCGTGAGAACAAGGGACCTTGCTGTGGCGAGTGCCGACGTTCTAGGTTCGCACCCGTTCATGGCGGATCGGCTTCGATACGCGGCTGCGCTGTTCGGACCGAAAGCGCTCGGCTCCCTCGCGCTCGCCAGTGCGGGGGCGCTGCTGCTCGCGGCCGTCGAGCTCGGCATCGCGCTGTTTTTACAGCTGTTCTTGCAAAGCCTCGGCCTGCTCGCCGCCCAGATGCGCGCGCCCGAATGGCTCGTTACGCTGCTGCCCGGGCCCCTGCACGTTGCGCTTGCGCTGGTGGCCATCGGGATCGTGCGCGCAGTCTCGCAGGTGCTGGTGGCGCAGGCCACCGCCGTCGCCCACGAGACCACGAGCCAGCGTCTGCGCCTGATTGCCGTGTACGAGCTCTTGCTGCACCCCGCGCGGCCGTACGTGCCCATGTCGCGGCTCACGCTGCAGCTGGGCGAGCACTTCGCCAAGGCGGGCTACTTCGCCTACGGTAGCGCGGCGCTCATTGGCCAAGGCGTTCAGGCCGTGGTGCTGGGCGGCGTGCTTTTCTTCGTGGCCTTCAAGGAAGCGGCGCTCGGCCTGGCCGGTCTGCTCGTCACCGGTCTCTTCGTGCGCGTGATGCAGCGCCGCAGTCGCGCTTACGCCGAGAAAGTCCCGCTGGAGCTCGGCGCCGTCGCCCAGGGGATCGAGCGCATTGCGCGCAATCTTTTCTTGGTCCGTGCGC
>JAYUXI010000130.1:0-1931 GCA_043753085.1 Myxococcales bacterium
GGCGGAGCGCGCCTCGCTGCGGCCACCGAGCCAGCTCGCGCCGAGCGCCACCGTGAGGAGCGCCACGGCGCCGCCGAGCGCGTACACGGCCGCGGGGCGGTTCACGGTCGCGGGGCGATCGACGACGCTGGCCAATGCCGGCGGCGCATCCGACGTGCGGTCGCGCACGCGAGAGCGGAAGAGCGGCAGCATCGCCTCGCTCGGCGTGTAGTCGAGCGCGCCGCTGCAGCGTTTGCAAAGCAGATTCGGGGACCGCCCGGCGGCCAGCGCCTCGCGATGGGCGTCCACCACCAGCAGGGCCGAACGGCGAGACGCGCACGAGGCGCAATACCCCTCGACCGTGAGCGACGTGAGCTTCACGCGTGGCGGTAGGCCTTTTGCCGCGAAGGCGCGCGCGAGGACCTCCGGCGTGCGTTCGAGCGAAAGCTGCTCGACGTCCCCCTCGAGGCCGAACAATGCCGTCGCCAGCGCCTCGACGCCTTCGGGCTCGGTGCCCTTGGTGCTGCCGAGGTCGAGCACGACGATGCCCTCGAGCCCGTCGAAGACTCGCTTCCAGCGCACGTCGCGGGTGAGCTTGGTGTGGACGCGCACGCGGGTGATGTCGCCCTCGACGGTCTTGTCGACAATCTCGCGCCGCTCGCTCGGTGACTTGCGCAGCAGGGCCTCGTGCAGCACCACCACGGCGTCGGGGAGCTCGGCGCCTACGTGCGCGCGGGCGAAGCCCAGGTACGTCTCGGCGTCGTCGTCGAGCCGGCCGCGCGCGTTGCAGAAGGGACACGGCGTGGGCGGCGCCTGGCTCTCGCCGAGGCTGGTCGCATCTGCGTCGACCCGGAACAGCCGCTCGAACGACTGCCCGCAGCCCTCGCACAAATACGGGGCGTAGAAGGAGAGCACCTTGGCGCTGCCGCCGAACTTCCGGATCATGCCTAGCTGCGTGACCACCGCTTCCGAGCAACGTGCAAGATACATGTTCGTCACGCGCTTGGCGGCATCGAGCATGGCAAGCCATTCCCGGACGCCGAAGGAGGTGATGCGTTCCACCTCGGCCAAGTCGAACACTACCGTTCCCGACAGTTTCTCGCCCACCGCCTCGCCGCGAAAGCTCTCGGAGAGGCGGCCGCGTACGCTCACGACGGTGATGTCGCCTTGTTTGGCGAGGTCCACCGCCGCGCCCGACACGTCGCTCGTGCCGAGCGGCGGGCGCGTCGCTCCCGAGCTGTGGGCAGAGAATGGACTGCTGCCGACCTGCGAGGAGGCCACGGTGGGGCCGTCGACGTGGCTGTCGGGATAGAACGACGGCTCCTGCGTTGCAACCGGCGCCATGGGCGGGGCGGCGCGGCTCGCGATCGGCCGCAGCGGCGGTGGCGCGCTGGGCACCGTGCGCGAGATCGGCTTGGGAGGACTGGCCGTCTCGCGCAGGTCTTCCGAGAAGAGCGAGAGCGTCATCGTCTGGTTGTGCAGGTCGGCGAAGCCGTCGCCGAAGGGACAGATCTCGCCATACGAGTAAAAGCCGGTGAGCTTCGTGGAGCTCGCGTGCGGCAGCGCCTCCAACAGCGCCTCGAGCTCTTCTTCGGCGCGCGCGCCGAGCACGAGTCGGCGACCCACGCAGCTCACTGCCACGGCGAGCGAGTCTTGCTGCGGAGACTTGGGCCGCAAGGTAGCTCCGCCCGCCGCGTCGCCTGCGGCGTCGATGAGACTCTCGAAGTCCGACTTCATCAGCTGGACCAAAGATCCCTGCGGGATGTCACCTGCAAAGGTGAGCGAGTTCTTCTCGTGATCCACGGCGAGCAGCGTGCGCACGAGCACCTTCTTGTCTGCGGCGTTCGCGCGCACCGACAGCGGGAACAGCAGCCCCGACGCGGGCAGACCCTTGGCCTTGTCGCCGAGGTATTCCTTGTAGAGAACGAGCGCAGGCTTGCCGTCGAGCTCGT
>JAYUXI010000131.1:0-27212 GCA_043753085.1 Myxococcales bacterium
TTCGACAACGACCACCCGCGCGACGCGGTGAACCAGCTCGAGGGCTGGGGCCGCCGCGCGCAGGCGGCGCAAGACAACGGGTGGGAGGCGTTCCCGGCGTTCGCGGTGGGTGTGCTCGCCGCGGCCCTCACCGGGGCCCGACCCGAGCTGGCGGCCATTCTGTGCATCGTGCACCTGGTTATGCGGTGCCTGTACGTAGCTTGTTACGTTGGCAATTGGAGCTCGCCGCGTTCGCTCGTGTGGATGATCGCGACGGGGTGCACGGTCGGTCTGATGCTGTTGCCCGTGGTGTAGAGGCGCCGGTCAGGACGTTGGTCCTTAGGTCGCGCGCTACGCTCTGGCGGTGCGGCCGGGCAACGGCTTGCTGAGAAACAGCAGCGTTCCATTGCCCTGGAACCGCAGCGGCAGCAGCCATGGATTCGGACCTTGTCCCGCCGGCGTCGCCGAGAGCGAGCCGATCCAGCCGACCACCGCCGCGGCGGGCACTTCGAAGCGCTGCGAGTCGTGCAGGTCGAACGACAAGAACGGCTCTGGTAGGCCAAGCACCACCACGCCGCTGCCCTGAAACGAAAGCATCTCGAGTGGCCACGGCGCCGGATCCCGCGTGGTGCTCAGCCTGCCGTCGAACGCCGCCACGAAACGATCATCGAGCGTGAGTGCTTCGTCGCCGAGCTCCAGAAGGTGCAGCGTTTCGCCAGGCTCACGTGGGCGCAACAAGATCACGCCGGAGAGCGATCGCAAAAACCCATGCCGACCACCCGCGCGGAACGCGTACGGAGTGGCGTCGACATCGGCCACGTCTTCCGAAGTGGCGAAGCGCGCGCGCGGATCGTACGCCAGCGGCGCGTCGTGGCGCGCCACACCGCGGACGAGACCACTCGGGTGTCGCGACAGCGGGGCGCCGCCTTGGGCCACGAACAGCGAGGCGAGCGTGGTGTCGAGCAACGGTTTCGGCAGCAGGCTGGGACGCTCCGACAGCACGTATTCGTCGGCGCTCTGTCCGAGTGACGGAGGGCCCGCAGCCTCGTCCGACGGATGCGGCTCGCGGCGGTGCGAGGACGACGCGTCGTCGAGCTCGGAGGACGGCGGCGGCCGGGTCTCGGTGGGGACCGTCATTGGCGGCGCCACGTCAGTGGGGAGCAAGCTGTCCGGCGTCACCAGCTTGAAGTGCAACCGCTGCCTGCGCACGCGCCGCGCTGCGGGATCGTAGCCGCCGGCCAGGTACGCGGTCTCGGCGTCTTCGCGCCGACCCATGTGCTCGAGCGCCACGCCGAGGTAGCCCCAGAGTCGCGCGTCGGTGAGGCGCTCGCCGTCCTTCTTCCGGCTCTGCGCAAGCAACCGAAACAAGACGCCGAAAGCCTGTTCGTAGCGGTCGGCCCGCAACAAACACAGGGCCTCGTTGAGGCGTAGCGACGGCATGTCCTCGGCCTCGGTCGCGACCTCCGAGTAGCGCGCGGCCGCGGCCGTGTAGTCTTTGGAGAGGTAGTCGAGCTTGGCGCGCAGGGCCCGCAGCGCCAGGCTGGCCGTGCCCTCGGCCTCGAGCTTGGCGTCGAGCAGCGCCGCGGCGTCTTGGATGCGACCTTCGCGCACGGCGCGCGCCGCGTCGGCGATGGTTTGCTGCTCGTTGGCCTTGGCAGCGCCGTGCTCGAGCAGAGCACCTTCGAGAGGGTTCTTGGCCGGCATGGGAAGCGCGGGCATCAGCCTAAACGCAGGCGACGGCAAGGCCCAGACAAACTCGAGCCAACGAAACTCGAGCCAACGAAACTCGAGCCAATGAAACTCGAGCCAATGAAACTCGAGCCAATGCGCAGCGTCAGAAGCGGGCCTGCAGCGCCAAACCGACACCGATCCGGTTCGGTTTCTGGAAGACGCGCAGGGATGCGGTGCCCTCGTTCGGATCGCGAACCACGAGCGTGCCGTTGTTGTCGCGGACGAACTGGCCCCAGAGCACCGCGGACATGAAGTCCGACAGATCCCACTTGAGGCTGGCGCGGGCCTGGATGATGGGCGTGCGGCCCGTGTTGTAAGGCAGGATGCTCTCGTTGCCCTGCTGCCGCACGACGATGGTGCGCGACGCCTGGATTCCGCCGTCGGAGAACACGCTGTTGAAGGTGGCGGGCATCTGCAGGCCGCCGCCCAGCTGCGGGGTGAGGCGAGCCTTTTCGATGTAGTAGTCGACCGCAACGGCGCCGAAGAGCTCCGGATCGCTGGTGCTGTTTTTCGGCAGGGTCTCGAACGGAATGAAGCCTGGCACGTTGCGCACGACGTACTTCAGGTCGCGGTAGATGCCGGTGATGCTGCCACGGGCGTAGCCGATCTTGCCGACGAGCTGGGCGGCGAGGGCAAGGGCAGTCTGCTCCTTCGTGGACCCCGACGCGTCGAAGTTCTTGAGGTTCTGGCGGAGCACGTTGCTCTCGAGGCTGCCGCTCCAGGCGACCTGCCCCGGCGTGTATTGCTCCTTGCGGAACAGCACCATGGGGTTGTTGGGATCGTTGCGATAGAGCTGGAAGTCGATCGACTGCGGGACGGGCATCTTGTCGTGCACGATGACGCGGGCCGAGCCGCCGTATGTGTAGACACTCTTGCCGCGGACGTCTTCGAGGTCGAACTTGCCCTGCTGGAAGTAGCCGGTGCCGAGGTCGAAACGGAAGTTCTGCGTGACGTCGACGCCGCCGCCGCCGAGGAAGCCGAAGTTGGTTTCGGCCACGCGCACGACTTCTGCTTCGGTTTCGCCGCCGCTGCCTTGCAGCACCTGCTGGGGCTGTACGATGTTCGCGGTTTTGAAAGCGCCGTACACGTAGAACTTCTCGTGGTCGTACTGGATCTTGGCGCCGGGCGCGGCACCCTGGATGCGCGGGAAGATCGACTGGTTGATGCTGGCGGCCGTGCCGCCCCAGGTGATGTCGTACAGGTAGCCGAGACGAACACGGTCGGTGTCGAGCGGGAAGAAGACCGCCGAGATGCCTTCCTTCTCCTTGTTCGCGTTCGTGTTGTAGAATACACGCAAAAACGAGCCGGAGTCATAGAGCGCCTGGTTCAAGGCGCCGGTGTTCGCGGCCAACGCAGCAATGTCGAAACGCAGAACGAGAGAAGCTTCCGTGGTGAGCCGCGGAATGAAGCTCGGCATCTTCTTGTAGAGAACCAGGTGCGTGAGGTTTTCACGACCCGCGAAGCGGGAGTTCAGGTTGTCGAAGAAGAGGCGGTACTGCGAGCGGTCGCCGATGGAAAACGTGGGCGAGAGCGGCAGTAGCTGGCCGGTCTTGTTGAGGAAGTCGTCGTCACCGAAAGTCCAGGTCAGACGGGTGTCCATGAAGCCCTTGCCAGTGGCGCCCGGCGGCGCCGTACCCGCGGCTCGCGCGCCGGCGGTGGTCGAGGCGTCGATGTTGGGCGTCGTGGCTTCGGCCGCTGCCGTGCCCATGCCCTTGGTGTCGCCTGCGGTGCCGGTCGTGCCCTGCGCGTTGCTGCCGCCGGTGGCGGCCGGAACCGGTTCCTGGTTCTGCGGCGCGCCGGCGGGTGGCGCGTTCGGATCCGGCAAGGCCGGCGGCGCCGCGTCTCCTGGATTGGCGCCGCCGCGAGCATCGACTACGCAACCCAGATCGGTGCAGTGCGATCCGGGCTTGCACTCGGGCACGCACTGCGGAGACGACGGAGACGACGGAGTCTGCGCGGAGGCAACTCGCTCCACGCCGAACGACGCAGCCAAGGGAACGGCCAAGAGGACAGCGCGGGGCAGAGAAGAGAGGGCTCGCATGGTTCGTCTGGTTTCCGGATGCAAAGGGCTCATTGCGTGTTGTCGTTGTCCACGTCGGCGCGGAGGATGCATGCGGCGCTCGATGCGATGGGCTCTTTGTCGAGCTCGGTGACGATGTCGTCGGCGCAGCGCGACTCGATCGTGAACTGGTCGCCGCCGGAGAAGTACCCGAGGGTTCCGGAGAACGACCGGATGGTTTGTCCGCGCAACGCGAGGGCGGAAAAGTTGGTCGAGGTGGACCCGTTGCCCTGGATTTTGACCTTCTCGGCGTCGCCCTTCGGCTCGCCGTTTTCGAGCAGGACGGACTCGATCACGAGCTGGAAGTTGGCGCGGGTCGAGAAGTTCGACCACTCGGTGCAGTCGACGTTGTCGTTGCACGACTTCGCGCAGCTCTTCTCCGGATCGGTGGTGAAGTCGATGTTGTCGTCGCCGTTGAAGTCGCAGTTGGTAGCGTTTTCGGACAGCCGGAAGCTGCCGTCCGGGTTGGCCGCTGGCTTCTCGGGGCCCATCAGCTTGCTGACCCGCACGGAGGTGCGGTAGCGCCGGCCGTCGGCTGCGTCTTGGTCGCCGGTACGCGCGCGCACGAGCGAGTGCGTGTATTTCAGTTTCGTCGTGATTGCGTTCGGAGCGGTGAGCTCGAAGGCGTTGAACCAGTACGGCTCGGGAATCAGGCACGGCTCGTCGGGGTTCCAGCGGGTGGCGCTCCACGTGGGATAGCCAAGCTGGATCGAGCCGAAGAACTCGGTCGCGGTGCCGGACAAGCGGCGCAGCCGATCGCAGTACCCGAGGTTGCTGGGCGTATTGAAGTTGAAGGCAAAGAGGCCGTCGAACCCGGTGCGCTCGGCTTCGGGGCGGTCGTCTTCCAGGTCGGCGACGTAGAACCCGTTCGACGAGAGGCGCGTGACCACCATCGTGAAGTCGTAGTCACGAGATTGTTCGCGGTAGCCTGTGTCGATCGAGACGGTCTGCGCCTTGAACGGTGTGAACGCGCCGCTCGGGAAGCCGCGTACTTCGGCTGCGCGCGGCAGCTTGTAGAACAACGGAGCGCTGGCTCCGGAAGAGTAGGTGCCGCCCTCTTCGGAGTCGTCGTTGGCAAAGGCGCACTCGTTGTCGGCCGGGAAATCGATGTCGCCGTCGCTGTCGTTGTCTTTGCCATCGGCGCAGGCCGGGGGCGGATCACGCAGCGGGTCGACCGGCGTGTAGCCGACGTCTTCGACGACGATGCGCGTGTCACCGTAGGCGCGCGACACCTCCAGCGTGACGTTGTCGATCGCGCCGGATCGGAGGTGGATGTTGCGACCTTCCACGTCGTTGCCGGTGACGCTGATGACGTTGCCCGGCTTGGACGAGACGCGGAGCCACCCCTCGAAGGACGTGTCGGTCTTGCCATCGCCGCCGAGGGCGCGCACCGAAACCGTGTACCGGTCGGGTGGCTCGACCGCGATGTTTTTGCGGAGCTCGCGGCTGCCGAAGTCGGTGCCGTCGGCCAGCTTGATCTCGAAGCGGAGAGTTTGCGGGTCTTCGCCGAAGCCACCGCTGCAGCCGGGGGCAGCAGCCACGCCCACGAGCGCCAGCAAGCCGAGAGAGCCGAGGACGCGGTTCATCGGCCCACCATTTCGATGCGGCCGTCGCTGAGGTTGCCGAGGCGCGGGTCGACGCAGGCGAGGATCTTGCACTCTTCACCCGCGGAAGAACAGCTGTCGAGCGTACGCAAGCAGCCGCTCTTCGTCGGGCTGGTGGCGCAGGCAACGTCGTGGAAGGCGGCGACGCCATCGCGGCAGCCGCGCTGGACGCAGCGGCCCTCGGACGCGCTGCACTCGCCGTTGGTGCTGCACACGGTGGTGCCCGTGCCGCGGCTGGCTTTCACCTTGCCGGCGCATGCACATACGTATTCGGGACCTTCCTCGCCGCAGTCGTTGTCGGTCGAGCAGGCCCGCAGGCCGTTGGGACGATCCGGCGCGGCGGCGTAGCCGCAGGGTTTGCCCTGACGAAGGAAATCGATCAGCGCGTCGCGTTGCTGGATGCGCGAGTCGTTCTGGGTGGTGTTGCGCTGGAGCACTCGGAAACCCGAGCCGCCTTGCGCGATGTAGGTGTTGGTCGCGAGCTCATACCGGTTGACCGGCGTGATGAGAGACAGGCACTGGCCGTTGGGATCGCAGGAGCCCTTGTTGACGAGCTTGCCATCGCTGCAGTCTTGGTCCGACTTGCAGGCGATCGGCTTGCCGCCTTGGTCGAGGACGTTGCCGATGTAGACTTGCTCGGCGCACGATCCGAGGCGGCAGCGACCAATGGCGATGTCGCAGCCGGTCGCTTCGCCATCGCGGGCCTCGCCGCAGTCTTCGTCGCGGCGGCAAAGGGGTCGCGCTTCGTCGCGATCGCAGCCCTTGCAGTTCATGCGCACGCGCGCTCCCGCGATCTGCACCTGGGTCTGGCAGCCGCGTCCCGCCGAGCGGCGCGCCACGAAGTTGAATAGATCCTGCACCTCTTTGCCCGACAGCGACATCTTCGTGATCGAGTTGTCGAACGGGAAGATGTTGTAGATCTGCTCGACCGAGACTGGACCGGGCAGCAAGTTCGAGCGGATGCCGGTGGAGTTGGTCATCGCGAGATCGGTCTGGATGCCGAGCCGCAGCCACATCGAGGTGGCCACGATGTTGCCGAGAGGCGCGTCGCCGCCGTTGGCCGCGTTGCGGATGGCTGGGGTGGGCGCGTACGCCGCGAGAATGTCGAGGTCGGCGGCGATGTCGAGGCCGCGCACGTACGGTTGCAGCATGTCGACGAAGATCGGATCTTCGGGCACCGACGCGTCGATGGGGAACGGCGTGTAGCGCGTGGAGATGACTTCGAAGCCGTTGGCGATCTCGTAGTCGGCCGGGCTGCCGGTGGGCGACGCGTCCTTCGGGGTGTTGGACAGTACGAGGTCCAGGCGACCCACGTACTTGGCAAAGGCCCCGGAGTGCGCGATCACGACCCTGCGGGGTTTGCAGGAGCGAATGGTCTTCCACGGGTGCCCCACCGGATCGGGGTGCAGCTCGTCGTCGGGCGGGGGCAAGTCGATGTCGACCTTGATCTTGGAGTCGTCGACCCAGATCTGGCCCAGACCGAGGCCGTCGGCCTGGCAGTCCTGGATCTCCTGGGGTGGGTTGATCACGATGTGGTTGTGACCGCCCATGATGACGTCGATCCCGGTGGTGTTGCGCGCGACGCGCTGATCCACGTCGAGCCCGAGGTGCGACACCAGGACCACCAGATCGACCGTGGGGCGGAGCAGGTCGACGTAGAACTGCGCCACCTCGACCGTGTTGATCGGCGTGATGCTGAGACGGTTGGGTTGATCGTAAAGCGAGGAGAGACTCGACAGGTTCGCCATGCCGATCACGGCGACCTTCAGCCCACCCTGGCTGAAAACCTGAAACGGCTTGGCCACGGTGCCGAGCAGCGCGTAGTTCGGCAGGTTCGGATCGTCCCAGTCGTAGTTGGCGGCCAGCAGGTTGTAGCTTGCCCACTTCTGCATTTGGCGGCCGACGTTGATGGCGCCGGAGTCGAACTCGTGATTTGCGACCACGGCTGCGTCGACACCCAGCTGCGCCATGGTGCGCGTCTCGGGCTCGCCCTGGAAGAAGTTGAAGATGGGCGCGCCCTGGTAGTAGTCGCCCGAGTCGAGGTGGATGACCCGGTCCGACCGCGCGCGCTCACGCTGCAGGATGGTGGACATGCGCGCGGCGCCGCCCACGTTGGCGACGGAGTTGATGGCGCCGAGGCCCAGGTCGGCGTCGGCCTGCGTGATGACGAGATCGTAAGGGAGCAGCCGCGAGTGGATGTCCGACGTGTGCAAGATGGTGAGGTTGACGGTGCAGGTTTGGCCAGGCGGGCACGGCGAGGCGATGCCCTCGTCGTTGCTGCAACCTGCACCGAACGCCGCTCCTGCCACGCCCGCAGCGATCAGGCCTGCGGAGAGAACACGCGGGATCATCTTGCGCCAGGACCCAATCATCGCGGGGACGCTATAGCAGAGGCCTCCAGGTGGGAAGGTGTCATCTTCGAAACACGCACTCGTAGCGCATGACTGGTGCGGTCGACGGCGAGCGTGTACCGCACGAGCTTGGAGACGGCGCGTGCGTGCAGACCGAACGCGTCCTCGACGCGAAACGAGCGCCGCCCTCGCCGCTCATGATTTCTCGCTGCCGGTCAAGACGGGTGCACTCTGCAAAGAGAGCTCTCGGCTGGGGCCGAATTCACCCGACGCATCCGGGTCGGTCTTTCCGGCGAGGCCCTTGGCCACGTCGCGGTGGTCGACCACGGCGTGGAAGTGCCGCGCGAGCTCGTCGGTCACGACCACCGAGCGGTGCCGGCCGCCGGTGCAACCGACGGCGACGGTGAGGTAGCTTTTGCCTTCGCGCTCGTACTTGGGCAGCACGTACGTGAGCAGATCGACGAGCTTGGCGAGCAGCTCGCCGGTTTCCTGGAGTCCGAGCACGAAGCTGCGGACGCGCGGATCGCTGCCGGGGATCTGACGCAGCGCGGGCACGAAGTAGGGATTGTCCAGAAAGCGCACGTCGAACACGAGATCCGCGTCGACCGGGTTGCCGTACTTGAAGCCGAACGACACGAAGCGCATGCGCATGCGGCCGGTGTCGCGGGTCACCGAGGGACCGAAAGTTGCGAAGACGAAGCGGCGCAGCTCGTGCACCGACAGCGTGGTGGTGTCGAAAACCCGCGTGGCGCGGGCGCGAAGCGGCGCGAGCCGGGCGCGTTCGAGATCCAGGCCGCGCGCCACCGAGGCCGCGCCGGGCCCGCCGGTGCTGGCCAGAGCGTGGGGCCTACGGGTTTCGCTGAAGCGGCGCAGCAGCGCCTCGTCCGACGCGTCGCAGAACAGCACCTCGAGCTGCCCTTGCTGCTGCAGGGCGTCGAGCACCTGGCCCATCTTGTCGAGCGCGGCGCCGACGCGCACATCGATCCCGAGAGCGACCTTGCGCATGCCGCCCTCGATCGACAGCCGCACGGCCTCTGGGGCAAGCAAGGTGGGCAGGTTGTCGACGCAGTAAAAGCCCAGGTCTTCCAGCGATCGCAAGGCGGTAGATTTGCCCGCGCCGGACACGCCGGTGACGACGACGATCTGTGGTGTGGTGTCTGGCTCAGTTTCCATCGACTTCCCCTTCTCGTGTGTCCGCGTCCGGGGCATTGCTCGCTTCCGCCGCCTGCGACTCCGGAGTCATCCCAAATCTTCCTCGAGCAAGGCGTCGTAGGCCTCGCCAGAGGTCTCGGCCGCGACCAGACGCTCGCGCAGCAGGCGGCTGCGAAACAGCCGCGAGAGGCGGGCCAGGGTACGCAGATGCTCGCCGCTCGTGGTTCGCGGGCCGACCACGGCGACGAACAACCGGACTTTTACACCGTCGATGGCGTCGAAGTCGACGCCGGCTGGAACGATGAGCAGCGCAGCGCGCTGCTCGGACAGGGTGGAGAGCGCCGCGTGCGGAATGGCCACGCCTTCGCCAAGGCCGGTGGACTGGACGGCTTCGCGTTCGCGCAGCGCGCGGGTGACCTCGGCGGCGTCGACCGCACCATCGCGAGCCAGCAGGTCGGCGAGCGACTCCAGCGCCTCGGCGCGACCGAGGGTACCGCGCACGATGCGCGCGCGTTCGGGGGCGAGGAGCGCTGCGAGTGTCATGACTGCTTCATCGTACTCCATCCGCGCCGCGTATGGGCCGCACGAAGACCAGCGTCTGCTCCGTGCAGGATCCACCCGTCCGTGCTCGCGCCAGAGCTGGGCGCGATCGGGGGCTGCAACACGGTTCTCGCCGAAGAGAGCCTGCTCGACCCGAGGGCGGGGAGCGACGGCGGTCTAAGACACCAGCGAGAGCCGGGCCCTCGCTTCGTAGGCGGCGATGTGGCCGCTTTCTTCGGCGACGAACACCGAGCAGCGTTCGTCGACGCGCAGCAGATCCGGGATCACTTCCTTGCAGCCGAGGCCGCCGATCACGGTGCCGTCTTCGGGCCGCACCACGTGCACGTCGCAGTGCGGGACGAAGAGCGCTCCGCTGCGCAGCACCGGCTCGAGCCGCCGCGGCACGTCGGTCTCGAGCAGCTTGCCGAGACGTGTACGATACACGGTCTTGCCGGTTTCGGTGGAGAGCCCGACCAGCTCGCCGCCCGGCGTGTTGCCGACCAGCCGCTCGTCGACCACGAGCCACGCGGTGCCGGTGGGCGCCACGACGCCGGTCTGCCAGAGACGCGCGCCGGTTTGCCGGTCGAACGCTTCCGCGTGGAGGCCGCTGCGCTCGCGACGCATCACCATCACGGCGTCGCGCCCGCAGAGCACGCCGCCCTCGGTGGTGGGGTATTGGCCCGAGAGCTCGGCGCTCCAGCGCAACTCGCCGGAGTAGGGGTCGATCGAGTGCACGCGCGCCTTGCCGGCCTGGCCGCCGGCGAGGGCGAAGGCTTCGTTCTGGACCACCGTCGGCGCCACGAAAAAGCGCAGGTGATCGCGCGTACGCCAGACCATGTGCCCGGTGACCACGTCGATCGCAGTGAGCGCGCCGTCGCCCGAGGTGACGTACAGAAGCTTGCCGTGCCGGCGCAGGCGCACGACGCTCGACGAAGCCGAAGCGGCCGATCCGCGTGCGCTTTTCGGGGCCCATGCGTAGCGCCAGCGCGCCTCGCCGGTGCGCAGGTCCAGGGCCACCAGGTGCCGCTCGCCTTCGGTGACGACCAGCAGCCGGGGCAGGCCGGGGCCGCTCACGACCACGCCGGTGGGCGGGCCGAACGCGCGCGGCGTGGACCAGGCGCGCAGCGTGACCTCGCCGGAGGCCCAGTCGTGCAGCTCGAGCGAACCGTCTCCGGCGATGCGGACGAGGCCCTCGGGCGTAACCACCGAGGCGCCGCGGACGGTTGGACGGTGCCACACGACCTGGCCCGAGTCACGCTCGAGGCAGTAGGTCTCCTTGGCGCCGCCCACGACGAGGCTGCTGCCGCAGAGAAACGTGGAAGCGAGATCGATGCCGGGCACCACGGCGCGCCACGATGACTCGTAACGAAGGCGAGCCGGGGCCTTCGGGGCGCGGCGCTCGCTGCCCTTCTTCGGCGTGCAATGCTCGGCGTAGACCCGGTACGACTCGGGCGCGTCGTTGATCTTGAGATCGGCGGGCGCCACCTCGTGGAGTGCATCCCGAAGCTCGCGCAGGCGGCGACGGAAGGCCGAGAGACGCAGGTTCTTGTTCTGGGTGCGATCGCGGCGGAGCAAGACGCGCACGAGCGAGGAGCCGAACGCGAGCACGCCCTCGGTGAAGTCGACGAGCGACAGGCCGGGGTAGGTGGACGTGCCAGCGGGCGTCGAGAAGATCACCGCGAGCGCGCCACCACTGGCGCGTGCACCGACCAGGAGCCCGCTGCCGGCATCGATGCGTTCGTGCGCCGAGCGGCCGCGCTGCCAGGCTTCGAACAAGCGGAATGAAAGTGTAAGCAAGGTTTCGCAAAACAAAAACGGATGCAGAGTACCGAGAGCGACGCTGCGGCCAGCCAGATCCACGCTGACCTGACCTGGCATCAGCAGCGCGTGGAAGTCGCTCACCTCGGCCATGCCTGCTTCTCGCGTTGCGGCCTGGCGCATGCGCAGTTGCAGCTCGGCTGCGAACGCGACGGGAAGGTCACGCGGCGCTTCCACGTAGGCCGTGGCGACCTCGAGCTCGGGTGATTCGTCCGACTGGGCGACGTGGACGTCGATGGCGTCGAAGCGGGCGCGCAGGGCGACGAGCTCGGCGCGGAGTACGTTGGCGAGCCCGCTCTTCGCGACGACGTTGGAGCCGGGACCTTCCGCGTCGAGCACCCGCGCGATGGAGTCGCGAACGCCCGCGGCGATCTCGGCGAAGGGCAACTCGCGATCGTAGACGTAGACCTCGGGGCTCGGCTGGGTGCGGTAGACCGAGAGGAAAGCACGCGCGCCGTCGCGCTCGAGACAGAGCTCGCAGGCTTCGTCGTGGAAGTGCACGATGCGCTTGCCAGCGGCCTTGGTCGCGAGGTGCAAGGTCGCGGCGGCTACGTCGACGAGCGCGCTCATCGCCTGGCCGTCGGCAACGCGGGCAGTTACATTCGCTCCGCGTACGAACACGTCGAGCAGCGAGCGCGCATGTTGCGCACCACCAGGACGACGCCTTTCGGGGGTCGAGATTTCCGCTTCGGGGTGGAGGAAGATTTCGAAGGAGCGCATACGTGAGACGTGGGACGAACCCTAAGAAGCCTGGACCGATCAACCCTACTTTTCGGCTCCCTTTGAAGAGAAGTGGACGAGCCTCATTCGCTGTGCTGGCCGATTTCGCGGGCGGTTTGGCGCCAATCGTCACGATTTCATGCCTGATCGCTGCGGCGCTCTGGGCATGGCACTTCACCGTCGACGACGCGCTGATCTCGGTGCGATATGCACGCAACTGGTCGCGCGGTCTGGGCTGGTGTTTCAACCCCGGTCAGCCCGCGACCGACGGCGTGACGCCGCTGCCGTGGCCGGTGCTGCTGGCGCCGTTCGCGCGTTTTTATGCTGGATTCGCACTGCTGTTCGTCGCCAAGGCGATCGGCGCGCTGGGCGTGCTCGGGTCCGCGGCGGTGATTGCGTGGCGCATGGCTCGTACGCAGGCGCCGCGCGCGAGCCTGCTGCTCGTCGCGGTGCCGTTCCCCCTGACTGCGTGGGCGGTGAGTGGAATGGAAACGGGGATCGCTACCCTGCTCGCCACGCTGGCCGTGGCGTGCGAGTCGGGGCTCGGCGCCGCCTGTGCGGGGCTCGCCGCCACGTTTCGTCCCGAGCTGCTGCCGTGGGCTCTGGTGCTGGTGGGGGTGCGCTCGTGGTCGCGTCCAACGTCGGTGCGCCACAAGGTCTGCATGCTGCTCCTGGCGGCGGCGCCTTGGGCGTTCGTCGCGGGGGTCCGGCTGGTGGCGTTCGGTCGCGCTGCCCCGCTGGCGGTCCTGGCAAAGCCCAGCGATCTGCACCACGGCGCCGGCTACGTGCTGGCGGCCACGCTGGCCTGTGGCACGCCGCTGTTGCTGTTGGGCGCGTGGCGTCGCGAAGCGCGCGCCGTCGGGTGGGCCGCGCTGATGCACCTCGCCGTGGTCGCCGCGCTGGGCGGAGACTGGATGCCGTACGCGCGGTTGCTCGTGCCGATCCTGCCGTCGCTGGCGTTGGTGCCGGCCTGGGGCCCTCTGCGCACCCGCTTGCTCGGGGCGACGGCGCTGGCGAGTGCGCTCCTGGTCGGCTGGCGCGCCGCACCACGCGGGATCCACGTGGGCCTCGACCGGGAGCGCGTGGTGGCGCGCCTCGCGGGGCTGCCGGTACCGGTGGCCGCCCTCGACGTGGGTTTCGTGGCGGTGGCGGCGGGCGACGGAGTGGTGATCGATATGGGGGGGTTGACCGATGGCGAGATCGCGGCCCTGCCTGGCGGCCAAACGTCCAAGCACGTCGACCTCGGCATGCTCGAGGCGCGCGGCGTGCGATCGGTGGTCACCTGGGGGGAACAGGGCAGCCGCGTGGTCGAGCAGCGCGTCGTGTATGATGCACGTTTCAAGCCCCACTTCGAAGGGCGTGCCGTGGACGTGCTCGGCGAGCGAGCCGTGTGGCTGTGGGTGCGGCGCTGAACGCCGGAGACGCTAGCCGGTCTTCTTCGAGGTTTTTGCGCCGCCGAAAAAACCAAGGATCAGCAGCGTGAGCCAGAACGCGCCCGTCCCCAGCGCCAGTGCCTGCATTTCGCGCATCTCGAACAGCACCAGCTTTCCCGTGCCGTGCAGCATGAGCGCGGCGAAGGCCGCGACGATGCCAGCGCCCAGTGCGCGGAGAAACGCGCTGCTCCGGTAGAACAACGTGGCGGGCAGCACGCCCACGAGGCCGACGGCGATCGGCCACAGCAGCTCGACTCGCGTTCCCGGCGCCAAGACCGCTTGGCCTTGCTCGATCGCGGCGTGGGCTGCCTGCACGCTGGCGAACGCCACGCCCCACCCGGCGACGAGAAACAGCAGCGAGAAGCCCGCGGCCGCCGCCGCTTCTCCGGCGCTGGGACCACTCGGCGCGAGCTTGGGTTTGGGCTTGGGCTTCGCTGCCACGGGAGGCGCTTTTCCGGCGCTCGACGGGTGCGGGACCGTCGCCTCGGGTGGGGGCAGCTCCGGATCGCTTGCTGGACCCCGCCTGCCGAAGCCGAGCGCGCGCGATTTCTTGGTCCAGCGCTGCGTCTCTTCGTACGTAGCGTCGGGAATCGACGCCAAAAACCGGCCGATGCCCGCCTCGGCCAGCGCGCGCTGGTCTTGCTCGGTCTCGGTGCCCGCCACGCCCAGGCTGCGTGCCGCCGCGCGCACGAACAGCGCCGCCCGCTCCAGCTCGGGCTGACCCGAGATGGTGCCCGTGTCGAGCGCGTTCGCCAGGTGCACGCGCGCTTGCAGATGGCCCGCGTCGGCCGCGCGACGCAGGTGCAGGGCACCCAGCTTCGGATCCCGTGCAACGACTTGACCGGCCAAGGCGAACACGCCCAAGGCGTAGTCCGCGTCGGTGCTGCCCAGACTCGCCGCTTCCGTGTAAAGCGCATGGGAACGCGGCAGGTCCTTGGCACTGCGCGCGGCCCGGGCCGACGTGAGCAGCTCGGCGATGCGCTCTTCGGAGGTGGCCGTTGCGCGCTGCGCTTCTTCTTCTTCTTCGGTCGGATCGTCGAGCTCGGGTGCTCGTTGCGGCCCAGTCAAGGCAGCTCTCGCTGCAGCAAGGCCAGCTTGACGGTGGTCGGATCGCGCGGCCCGGCGGCGTGCGCACCCATGCTGTCGGTGTAGAGCGCAGGCAAGTGGGCGACCAGGTGGTCGAGCCGCGACTTGCCGGCGAAACACACGGCGGGGGGCGTGGGGGCGTCGCCTTCGAAGTCGAGGCTCCAGTCGACGCTGCCGCTGCCGGCGTCTGTCGTCGTGGTTTCGGAAAAGGACAGCCGCAGCGGGCCTTGCGGCGTGCGCCGCGCGGCCGGCCGATGCAGGTGCAGCATACAATCACTGGTGGTGACGTGGAGCACGCGGGCAACCTGGTCGGCGTCGACGGTGTTCTTGCCGAAGGCCGGCAAGAGCCGGTTGCCGAGCAGGGGCACGAGAGCCTTCGACGTGAGGATCTCGCGCAGATACAGGTCCACCGCGGCTTGTGGCAGATGCGTGATGCTCTGCCGCGAGCGCGTCGACGCTTCTTTTTGCCACCACTTGAGCATGTGGAAGAGCAAGCGCTTGACCTTGTCGCTGCCCTTGATCGAAAGCGGGAGGATCGCCGCGAGCGCGCGCTTGGTTTCCGCGAGCACGACCTCGTACGGGAGCACGATGGCCTGCACGAAACGCCCGAACGGCAGACCGGACGCGTCGGTTTCGACGGCCTTTTGGAGTGCGTCGGCCAGCGACTTGGCCAGGCCCAGACGCCGGATCCGCTCTTCTTCGACGTCCTGTGAAGGCACCAGCGCCGCCATCGACTCGCGGGCCTCGCGCCGAAGCGCATCGAGCTCCGCGGCAAGCTCTTCGGCCTTGATGTCGCGCCGCAGCTTGGCGCGGAGCGCCTCGGCCAAGAGGGGCACGCCGCTGCGCGGCAGGTTGGTGGCCGCCTCGATTCCTTCGACCGCTTCCCACTTCGACTCGGGATGCCGGATGTGTTTCGCCACCGCCCGGGCCGCGAAGTAGCCGTCTTTTACCGCCTTGAAATCAGCCGTGCCAGGCTGGAGCGTCTGCATCTGATCGGCGAAGGGGTTGCGGATCCAGTACAGGTTGTCGAAGCTCTTTTGCTTCTGGCCCCAGTGGTGCAGCCACGAGTCGGCATTTTTTGCCCAGAAGTCGATGCAGGCTTCCTGCACGCGAGACTCCCAGCGATCCTTGGCGTTGTCGCTGCGCAAGCTGCCCAAGCTCATGTCGAACTTGGTCAGCGCGAGAAACAGACTGGGCTCGTCGAGCTCGGCGGAAGTCTTCGGGGTGGCGGCGCCGTAGCGCAGCTTGAGCCAGTCTTCGACTTGACCCTGCAGCTGCACGGCCTCGGGCTTGGTGGGGCCGGGCGAGCAGAGCAGCAGCGCGGTGATCTCGTGATGGCGCGCGTAGTCTTCGAACAGGCTGGTGAGCTTGCCGCGCTTGAAGACCTCGATGGCAGACTCGAACGTTCCGGTCGAGAGCTCGTCGGGCTTGAAGCCGCTCATGCCCTTGAGCGCACGGCCACCCGGAAAGTCGAGCAGATCGCAGCGGTCGAGCAAGGACGAATCGTCGCCGCGGGTGGAAAGCGGCAAGCACAGCTCGGCGATGAGCGCGGCGAGCACGCTCGGTGCGAGCGTGATGGGCCGGCCGCCCGGCAGGTACGCAGTGACGTCTGCCACCGGGCTACCGATCGCATTGAGGCAGGCGGCGTCGACCAAGCTGTGGCCAGTGCTGCGCGCCCGCACGTCTTCGGTGGCGAGCTCGAGCCGCGTGGCGAAGCCCACGCGCTGCAGCCCGGCGAACAGCATGCCGAACAGGCGGTCGAGATCCGGCGCGTAGTCCGGCCCGCCCCAGAGCAGGCTGCAGACGATCAGAAAACCCGGCACGCTGGCGATTCCTTGCGGCGCCGCGAGATCCGAGGCGCGTATCAGCTCGGCCACGTACGGATGGCGCTCGCCGTATTTTTTGCATAGATCGGCAAAGGCGTACGAGAACGCACGCCACAGTGCCGGCGCGAGCGGCGGACCGGCTTCGCCGCGGGCGCGGGTGAGTGCACGCTGCACTCGTTCCGGATTGGGCGGCGGCGCGGTGCACTCCGAGAGAAACCCGGTGGCCAGCGCGGCGAGCAGGCCCTCGAGCGAGAGCAATTCGCAGGCGAACTCGCCCTGAACGAGCGCAGGCCTGCGCGACGAGAAGCGCGTGACCACCCCGGTCGACTCGACGCCCTTGGCTGGGTTCACTTCCTTCAAAAAATCGAGCGTGGTGGTGCGCCCGCGGACCTCGAGCGAGCCGACCTCGTGGGAGAGCAGCGCGCCGACCAGAAACGACTTTCCGGCTTGCGACGGGCCGAACAAACCGAGGGCTTGCGGCCGTCCCAGCGCGCGCGTGAGACGCGCGGCACGGCGCTCCAGATCGCGCAGCGCGGCCGCCGCCTGGGAGCCGCCGACCGAGCTGCTGCTCGAATCTCTGCCGGCATCGGCCTCGAGCGTGTCGGCCGCGGACGCGAGCACGCGCACCAGCGTTTCCGTGACAGCTTTCTCAGTGGACATACCAGTTCCCATCCTTGTCGCGCCATTCGACGACGACGCCTTCGAAGGTCTGACCCGGACTGAGCCACACGTCGAAGTCGTCGCCTTTGCGCTGCGCACGGGCGACGCGGTCGGCGCCGTTGCGCACGCGCCACGCCTTGGCGGTGGGCTGGGAGTGCACCCGGTGCGTGCCGCCCTTGGCGCCCTTGGCGCCCGGTGCAACATACACCTTGCCGCCGCCGCCGCCGCCGCCGCCGCCGCCGCCAGCGCCGCCGCCGGGGACGTGAGTGAGGCTGGCGTCGGGCTCGTCGTCGTCGAAAAGCAACAGCGTGCCGGCATCCTGGCTGCCGCCCGCGTCGAGACCGGCGTCTCCCGCGTCGAGCCCGGCGTCTCCCGCGTCGAACCCGGCGTCGAACCCGGCATCCAGCCCGGCATCCAGGCCGGCATCCCCCGCGTCGAGCCCGGCGTCGCTCGGCTTGCCGCAGTCCTTGAGCGCCAGCAGCACGATGGCAAGCACCAGGATGCCGAGCACCACCGCGACGATCCACGGCCACCAAGCCTTGTTCTCGCCGTCGGGCTTCTTCTCGACCTCCGCGGCCGGAGCCGGCACCGGAGCCGCGGTAGCTGGTACTTCGGCCGCGGCCGGAGCCAGCGCGGCGCCGTGGGCGGCGATGCCAGCTGCAGCGATTGTGGGCAGGGCCACTCCGGCGAAGACGGCGCCGAACCGCCCGAGCCCGAATACGGCCTCTTTGCCGCCGGCGAGCTCGCGCGGCGCGGCGCCCCAGTTCTTGACGCGCAGGCGCGTGGTCGCGGGGTCCAAGAAGTACTGATCTTCACCCGCCGCATCGATGGTGGGCATGGTGAACGCATCGCGAAAGCGCGCGTAACCGGACTCCTCGGCGGCCAGCATTTTCTCGACGCCTGCCAGCGTGGTCTGAAAGTCGTGGATGGCGGCCGTGGCGCTGGCTGGGTTCTGCTGCTGCGCTTGGGCCAGGGGGATCAGACCGTCGACGTTCCAGCGGACCTCGGTGGGCAGGCTCTCCGCGCCCTCCGTTTCCGGCTCCAGCAGGCGCCCATCCATGAAGTTCTTGGCGTTGAGATCGCCGGTCAGCTTCCAGACTGACACGCCGCCCACCAGATTCGGCAGCCATGCTTTGATCGTAGTCATCGCCTTCGCTCGCTCTTTTCTAGTTCTTCTGCGCGGCCGGTGTGCACCAGCGCCCTGCGTTTGACGAGGCCGGACGCCGCGACGCGCAAGAAAAAGCTACGGGGTAGGACGGGCGAGGCAGCCGAAGGATCCGCCCCCCGATCGCGTTCCATGGTGGCGGAGTCGAAGACGTGGGGATCGTTCAGGCAGACCAGCTCGGCGTTCTCGAGCGCGGTGCCGAGCAGCGCGGCAACGAGCGGCGCGCACGTGCGGCGCAGATCCGGATCGATCGGGAAGGCGTAGAACGCACGGCTGACCTCGATGCCGTACTGCGCGCGCGAGTCTTCTTCGAGCGCCGACCGGAAGTAGAACGAGAGACCGCAGGCCAGGGTGAAGGCGGGCTCTTCCGACAGGCGTGCCGCGAGCTCGCCGAAAAAAACCCGCAGCGGAAAGCTCGGCGAATCCGGACGGGCCGCCGTGATGGTGTCGTCGAGCACGTCGGACAGAACCAGCTTGCCGAGCAGCGCGTCGCGCGCGGGATACAGCGCGGCGTGGCCACGCGGCGCAGGCGCGGCACCGAAACGGTCCTCGAGGGCACGGCGGACGCCGTCTTGGTCGACGTGCCTGGCGAGCAGCGCCCAGAGCTCGGCGAAGTCGGTGCTCACGAGGCGCCCTCGTCGGCCTCGGGCTCGACCTCGACGGAAAATACGCCGGTGTCGAGCCAGTAGCGCTCCTCGCGGCTGGTACGCAGCCGCAGCTGGAAGTCGGTGGGCTCGAAGCCGAACTTGCCACGTTGCGAGACGACTTCGTGCACGACGATCTGGCCTTCGCCAGTGAGCGCGAAGCGCAGCAGCGCGCGGTCGTCCAGCAGGGCGCGGTCCATGTCGGCCGAGGCCGGCAGTACCTCGTACAGCGGGCCGCCGTCCATTTCCTCGGAGTCGACGTAGCGCACGCCGATGCGCATGCCGTGCGTGTACGCGAACGGCCGCGACACGACCCCCTCGGCGAACAGCTCGTCCGACTTGACGAGGTGTGGCTCGCCGTCGCGCCAGAGCCCGTAGATAGGCCGCATCGGCGTGACGGTCACGTCGTCGAGCAAAAATCCGCGCAGTCGGTTCTGCATGGCCAGGTGGTAGATGGCGGCGCCCGCCGCCACGGCGCTCTTCGGATCTTTGACCATGCCGTGCTCGCGCCACTTGGACGGATACCAGTCGCCGACCTTGTATGTGCCCAGCTTCACGAGCCGAGTGGGAAGCACGGGTAGCTCCGCGAGAAGGAGCTCTTCGACCACGTGCAGGTTGGTCGTGCGCCCGGCCAGCACCACCACGTCGACGTCGAACTGGGAAAGGATGTCGGCGTACTTGCGCAGCGGCTCGCGCAGGACCGAGAGCGCGGCCTGCCGGGCCTCGTCGCGATCAAAACGCAACATCACGTTGCGGAAGCCCGGAAAGCTCGGCACCTGCGCGCGGATCTGCGCGTCTGCCTCTTCGAGAAAAACCGAGCTCGGCGTGGACAGGCCAAACGCCTTTGGCAAGTCGTCGAGCACGTACACGGGCACGTCGCCGGCAGTGGACTTGCCTTCGAGGATGCTCCAGTAGCAGCGCGCGAGCGGCATCCAGAGGTGCGGCACGAGCCGGCTGCGCAAGGTGCGGAAGCTCTGGCCAAGGCCCGCGTCGCCCTCGTCGAACAGGTGCGCGAAGCGCTGGCGCTCCTTGCCGGCCGGTAGCTGCTGGAGGATCTGCGGGAAGATGACTCGCTCGACGATGGCGCGGCACACGTCGTCGCCGGCGATGCTTACGCCATCCTGGAACAACTTCGTGACGGCGAGCGCCGTGCCGGAGCCGGGCAGGCGGTCCTCGTACTCGCCGATCATCACGTCGGTCGTGCCCCCACCGATGTCGATCGAAGCAACCCGGAGCCGCCCGACGCCGTCTTCGCAAGAGCGCCCGTACAGTGCGACGAGATCTTCCATCTTGCCTTGGAAGCGCTCGTTGATCTCCTGGTACAGGTAGACCATCTGCGCGGCGAGGGCTTCGTCGGCGAAGAGAAACGGCGCGAAGTTTCCCGTGCTCGGATCGAAATTGGGACGCAGCTCGGGCGGAATGCCGAGCAAATAACACGTGAGGATGACTGCATTCTGCACAAGTGTATTATACACGTTCCGCTCGGTGTCGCTCATCCCGGACGGGTAGGTGAGCACCAGGTGCTTGAGCGTGCGCGGCGAGCCTTCCTTGCCGACGAAGCTGCGGTACGCGAAGCTGCCGATCTGCGAGTAGGCCTGGGTGAGAATCTCGACCAAGGCGAACAGCATCATGGTCCGTGGCGCGTAGCGCGGCTCGGCCGGCGCGCTGGGGCCGTCCTGGCGGAGGCCGAGACCGTGTGCGTCTTCGGCCAGGTACTTGAGGATGCGGCCCGACACCGTCGGATAGTCGTCGCCGATCTTCGTGGCGAAACGCCACGGCTCGCCGGTGGGCCGCCCGTCCCACAGGTATCGTTTCGGCCCGGAGAGGGTGACCTGGTCGCGGTGACGCGCTTCGAGCGCGCGTTCCCGGGCTTCTTTGCCGAGGCGTACGATCGACGGGAACCCGAAGCCGCTCTGCGTGGCCATGGGCGTGAACGCGCGGTCGAACGGGCTGGGCAAAAAGGTGAGGCGCGAGTCGAATGACTCTTCCGACACCTCGAACGGATCGCTGAAGCTGCGCAGGCCGAGCGGCACGCCGAGCACTCCCTCTTCGCGCGCTTCCACCAGCACCGCTGCGGAGCGGGCGTTGCCGAAGTCGAGCACGAGGGACACGTCGATCGAGGCGGCCGCCGAGCGCGGCAGGAGCCGCAGCTTGGGGAGCAGCGGCGCGAACGTTTCCAGCAGGGCAAACAGCTTGAAGAGTGCGCGGTCCACGCCGAGCTTGTCCAGGCGTTCGACGTATTCGCGGGTGCGCGGGTGATCGAAAAAAGGGCCCAGCTCGTCGCGAGTGAGCGGCCGGTACGGGCGGTGCGCGTCGAGGTTCTCGTCGAGCAGATCGCCGGGAGCGTGGACGCCGGCCACGGTGGTGGCGGTGTCGATTGCGAGCAGGACACGCACGGCGCCACCCGCTGCTGCCTTCAGCTGCATCTGCACGGCGTGGGGTGCAGACAGCTGGTACGGCACGGGAATCCAGCGGCCGGCAAACTCGCCGACGTGGTCCAAGGCGGAGATGTCGACCGCAGCTTCTTCGCCGGGCAGTGCTCGTCGCACCGAGCCCGTGGCACGTGGCTGCGAAGGATCCACTCCGGCACCGTCGGGCGTCATGAGCACGAAGCTGGAAACGAAATCCGGCGGAACCACGACCAGCTCGTGAAATACGATCCCGCTTTGCAGGAACAACTCACAGAGCTCGGGATTCGGTTCCCTCGTGGGAACCGTGCGTGCTGCCCCCGGAGATTTTTGGTTCCCCCCCGTAGGCAGGGAGATCTTCTTCACCATGCTGGCGCGGAAGCATACACGAGGCTCTGCAGAGGCGACGCCCCGATCATTTGCTGTCAGCCGGCGTCGGCGGTTTGGACCTCGCCATCGTTGGTCGTCACGTCGTCGTCGATGTTCACGTCGCTGTAGTCCACGACGTCCTCGTCGGCGATTTCTTCCTGGTCGCCTTCCGCCGCCACGGCGTCGGTGTCGAGGGCGCCGCGGGGCGTCTCCACGGTGGGCTGGGCCGAGTCTGCGTCGCAGATGCCGCCCGGATCCGTGCCGAAGTATTCCCAGTGCCAGCGCTCGCCAACCACGGTGTTCTTCCACCTGCCGGTGAGGCCGAGCGCTCGCAGGGCGTTCTTGAACTTCGTGTGGTTGCTGATCTGGAGATCGAGCGCGCGCCCGTGCTGGTGGTTCGAGTACCCCGGCTTGGCCGCCTTGTTGCCGTCGTTGCAGCCTTGGGTCTGGTAGCAAGCGTAGAAGTACTTTTGCTCGGCCATCGTGCGAAAGCCGCTGTTGATGCGCAGCGTGACGCCGCGAGCCGCCATCTGCTGCTTCAACTTCAAGTAGGCGTGGCCGGTCTTGATGGAGGCAAGATTGTCGTCGACATCCATGAGCCGGATCACGCCGAGGTTGCGACCACCCTGGTACGCGGTGTTGCTGCCGGCGTTGCACGCGGTCAGCTCATCGCCCGTTTGCTGCGTCACTTCGTCGCCTTCGGACTCGTCGGCGTTGCCGCAGCCTACGAGGGCAGTCATGGAGAGGGCGGCGGCCACGGTGAACGGCAGAAGGAACTCGAAGGGACTCGTGCTCATGGCGGGACCCACAGCAGAACACGTGCCAGCGAGTTCGGGCGGGATTTTCGCGCGCAACGGGGTTCTCGAGCGGTTTGTGAAGCCGCTCTCGCACCTGCACGGGTGGCCCATGATCCACCCTGGGGGATGACTGCACCAAGTGTCCCTACGCGTAGACGCCGACATTCGCATCGCCAGCGGCGAGCGGCTCAGGCGATGCCTTCCCGGAGAAACTGCTCTTTGGCCATCAGGTAGGCCTGCACGCCGCCATCGACCAGCAAGAGCTCGTCGTCTTGCAGGGCGCGAACGATGCGCCCGGGGTTGCCACGCACCAGCGACCGCCTTGGAACGTGCATGCGCGGTGGCACGACGGTGCCGGCGGCGATGATGCACTCGTCTTCGATGACCGAGTGATCGAGCACGATGGCGCCCATGCCGATGAGGCAGCGATTGCCGATCGTGGTGCCATGCACCAGCGCGAGGTGCCCGACCACGACGTCGTCGCCGATGGTGGTCGCGGCGATTTTTCCAGTGACGTGCACCACGGCGCCGTCTTGGATGTTGGTGCGGGCGCCGATGCGGATGGCGTCCATGTCGCCGCGGATGGTGGCCGCAAACCAGACGCTGGCGTGCGCGCCGAGCACGACGTCACCGATGACGGTAGCGTTGGGTGCAATGTACACGCCTTCGCCGAGCACGGGCGTTTTGCCGCCAAAGGAATACACGCTCACGGCGTGATCACGGCCAAGGCCCTTCGCGCGGGTGCGCGGGCAGGCCGTTTGGGCAGGCTCTCGAGCTGGCCCGGCACGAGCTCGGCCAGGAGCGAGTGCTTGAAGGCCTCGGTGACCTGCACGGCGAGGATCTGACCCAACAGGTCGACGTCGGGAACGTCTGCAAAATGCACGATCTCGTTCTGGGCGGTGCGCCCGGTGAGGTTGCCGGGGATCTTGCCCGGACCCTCGACGAGAACGTGCTGCCGCGTGCCGGCGAGAGTTTGGAGGTGCGCGCGGGTAAGGCCCTCGGACACGGCGAACAGCTCGGCGAGGCGGGCGCTTTTCTCGGCTTCCGTCACGTCGTCTCCCAGCTTGAGGGCGGGCGTGCCTGGGCGCGGCGAGTACTTGAAGGCAAACAACGACACGAAGCCGACCTCGCGCACCAGCGACAGCGTGGCTTCGAAGTCTTCGCGGGATTCGCCCGGGAAGCCGACGATGAGGTCCGTGGAGAGCGTGAGCCCCGGCCGTGCTTCGCGCAGGCGCGTGACGCGGGCGACGTACTCCTCACGGGTGGTGCGGCGAATCATCCGCTTGAGAATTCGGTTCGAGCCCGACTGCGCCGGCATGTGCACGTGCCGCGCAAGTACGTCGAGCTCGGCATGGGCGCGGCATAGCGAGGGCGTGAGGTGGCGCGGGTGCGGACTGGTGTAGCGCAGGCGCGCCAGCTTCGGCACGCGGTGGGCGATGGCGCGGAGCAAGTGCGGAAACTGCGATTCGTCGGGGTCCACTGCTTCGGGCGGGGGCAGCGAGTCGTCGCGGTAGCTGTCCACCGTCTGGCCGAGCAGCACGACCTCGCGCGTGCCGGCGTCGACCAAGGCGGTGATCTCGTCGAGGATTTCGCGTGCGGGACGATAGCGCTCGCTGCCGCGCGTGGTGGGCACGATGCAAAAGGAGCAGCGCTCGTCGCAGCCCTTCATCGTGGTGACGAAGGCCGACACGGGGGCGCCCTTGCCGCGCCCGAACGCGACAGGCGAAGCGGACAGGAAGGTCGGCGCATCCAGGTCGAACACGGTGCGCGCGACGGGCAGGGCGCCGGCGACGGCCTGGTGGAACAGGCCGGGGAGCTCGGCCAGGTTGTCCGGGCCGAGCACGAGGTCCAGGTTCTTGATGCGCTTGAGCAGCGCGTCGCCCTCTTGCTGGGCGACGCAGCCGGTGGCGGCAAGCACGCGGCCCGGTCGCTCGTCTTTCCAGATCTTCAGCTTGCCGAGCTCGCTGCGCAGCTTGTGCTCGGCCTTTTCGCGTACGCTGCACGTGTTGAAGATGGCGAGATCGGCGTCGTCGATGCCATCTGCACGCACGAAGCCCTGCGAATCCAGAATCTCGGCCATGCGGTCCGAGTCGTGGTGGTTCATCTGGCACCCGAAGGTGTGGAGGAAGTAGCGGGGGCTCACGAGAAGCTCTGCTCCATAGCGGCGTTTCACTCCGCGTCGAAGCGTTCTATGCGGGATGCACCGAGATTCGGGATCGCCGCACGGATGGCCTCGTAGGTGGTCTCGGCGGTTCCGACCACCACCGCGACCAGGCTCTCTGGATTCAGGCGCAGGCGCACGGCCTCGTTGGCCTGCTCGACGGTGACGGCGGCAAGGTGCGCGAGGTAGCCGGAATAGTAGTCGGCCGGCAGGTCCAGCAGGTCGAGATCCACGGACTGTGTCAGGCGCTTTTGCGCGGTGTCGATCTCGAATGCGTACGAGCGCTCGAGGTACTTCTGGAAGAAGCGGTGCTCCTTCTTGGTGACGCCCTGATCGTAGAACGCCTGCCACAGGGACAGCTCGAGGGCAAGGCACTCGGCGGCTTGTTCGGCCGCGGGGAAGGTCCAGATCGAGAACGCGTGGCGGCGCTTGTCGATGGAGAGGCGCGCCGAGGCGCCGTACGACCAGCCGCGCTTGGCGCGGATCTCTTGCATGAGCCGCGCCGTGAACGTGCCGCCGAACGCCGTGTTGGCCAGCGACAATGCCACGTGGTCGGCATCGCGAGGATGCGTACCCAGCCTGCCCACCAGGATCTGTGTTTGCGTGCGTTCCGGCTTGTCGACGAAGACGAGGCTGCGGCCTCGGACGGGGCTCGGCTCGGCGAGATCGAGCGGCGTCGCAGTGCCATCCGGCATGCCCGCGAGGAGTGCATGATGCACCGAGGTGGCCTTTTCCGCGGAGATGTCGCCGGAGATGCCGACCACCACGTTGCCTTTGCGAACGACCCGCGCAAACGCCTCGTGCACGTCGGCCAAGCGCAGGTTCGGCAGAGTGGAAAGGCGACCGTTGGCGCTGCGCGCGTACACGTCGCCCGCGAAGACGGTGCGGCGGAACCACAGGTTGGCCAGGCCGCGATCCGAGTCGCGCGCTTCTTGCAGGTCGGCCTCGCTCTCGCGGCGGAGGCGTTCGAGCTCGGTTGCGTCGAAGGCCGGCGAGGTGAGCAGCTCGTTCAGCAGGGCGACGAACGGATCGAGATTGCGCGAGACGACCTGCGCGTGCAGCGTCGACGAGGTAGGCGCGACCTCGACCGAGACCTCTGCGCCGAGGCGGTCGACCAGGCCGTCGACTTCGCTCGCGGAGAGGCGCTTGGAGCCGCGGCGCATCAGGCGCAGCATCAGGCGCAAGAGGCCGTCTTTGCCCTCGGGATCGGACGTCCCGCCGGTGCGGAACGAGACCGTGAGCGAGACGAGGGGCAGACCGACTCCGGCCGGTTCGGAGTGCAACACGCTGCCGTCCGGCATCTGCTGACGCTGGGTCATTGCGCCGCCTCCGTGCTTTCTTCCTCGGGCTCGTCGGCGACCATCACGCGCACGATGGTGCGTGCTTCCTTGCGCAGGTGACGCCGCGCAGCCGTGCGGACCTCGCCGGCGCCGAGGTTGCGATAGCGCTCCAGCCGGCGCTCGACCCAGGTGGGCTCGCCGAACAAGGTCTCGTAGAAGCCAATCTGCTCGGCCTTGCCGGCGGCGCTGTCCATGCCTTGCAGCATGCCCAACTCGAGGCGGGCCTTCGCGCGCTCGAGCTCCTCGGGCGTGATCAGTTCGGTGACGACACGCTCGATCTCCGCGTCGAATGCCGCCAGCGCAGGCGCGATGGGCTGATCCACGCGCGCCGTGAGCCAGAATTCGATCAAACCCGGATCTCGAAAGGTGGACACCCAGCCGCGCTGCTCGGACACGAGCTCGTGGTCGATGAGCAGCGCGCGATGCAGGCGCGATGCGCGGCCGCCCGTGAGCACCTCGTTCAGCAAGGTGAGCGGCGCATGATCGACGTCGCCAAGGGAGGGACCGCGGTAGCCCACCAGTACTTTTTCGGACGGCGTCGGCCGCGACAAAACCACGCTGCGCTCTTCGGTCTGGGGCGGCTCGGCCAGCACGTCTTCTTCGGGCAGCACCGAACGGGGGATGCCGCCGTAGGCCTTGGCGATGCGCGCCATGCAGTCGGCCTCGCGCACGGCGCCCACCACGACGATGGTCGCGTTGTTGGGTGCATAGTACGCCTTGTGGAAGTCGCGGCAGTCGTCCGGCGTGAACGCCAGGATGTCCTCCATCCAGCCGATCGTGGGGGCGTGGTACGAGTGCTGGGTGAACGCGGTCTTGTACAGAAGCTCGTTGGCTGCACCTTCCACGTCGTCGTCGACGCGGTAGCGCCGCTCGTTGGCGACGACTTCTTTTTCGCTCTCGACCTGCGGCGCCTCCATCGTGAGGTTGGCCATGCGCTCGGCTTCCAGCTCGACGACCAGGCCGAAGCGCTGCTTCGGGACGGACTCGTAGTAGTACGTCCAGTCGACCCAGGTGGCCGCGTTGGATTCGGCGCCGCTCTCTTCGAGCTTCTTGTCGAACTCACCGGGCGCCAGGTTTTTGGTCTGGTTGAACATCAGGTGCTCGAACAGATGCGCCAGACCGGTTTTGTGCGGCCGCTCGTGGCGAGAGCCGACGCGAAACCAGGTGTGGTACGAGACCACGGGCGCGCTGTCGTCGACGAGAACGAGGACGGTGAGGCCGTTGTCGAGTTGGTAGCGTTGGAGTTTCGAGCCGAAAAAAGTCTCGGCTCCAAGCTTCTGCACACCGGCTGGCAGCGCGGGGATCATCGGCGCGTTCTACTAGAACTGTTCGAGGTCGAGTGGATCAAACTCGCTCGCACGGTGAAGGC
>JAYUXI010000132.1:0-11737 GCA_043753085.1 Myxococcales bacterium
CCCTGCATCGATCCTTCGAAGACGAACGGCCCTTTGATGTAGCGGTCGGTGGCGCCGACCAAGCGGAGCACTTCGACTTCCGAGCGACGGCGCTGCAGCGCCAGGCGGATGGTCGAGCTGACCACGGCAAGCACGGCGCCGAGCACCACCAGCGCGAGCAACCCGGCTGCCACCACGCCGCCGCGGGTCAGCTTGGAGAGACGCGCGGTCCACGCCTCGTAGCCCTCTACTTCGTCGACGCCTGGAATGTGTGCAAGTTGCATCTTGATGGCGTCGAGGCGCGAGCCCTGCAGCTTCTCGCGCAGCGTGACCTCCAGCGCCTCGGGGAAGGCCTCGATCGGGAGCGACTCGAGCCCCGCCGAGCCATCCAGGCTGCGCTGCGCCTCCTCGCGGCTCACGTGGGTGACTTGCGCCACGCCTTCGGTGTGCGACAGCGCCTTCTGCAGGGCCTCGCGATCCCGGTCGGCCAGGCCGTCCTTCAGGTACACGGTGAGGCGGCCCGAGTTCGACCAGCGGCTCTCGAGCTGCTCGAGGTTCACCACGAACAGAAGCGCAGCGCCGAGGCATACGAAGGCGACAGCGAGCGAGAAGACCGAGAGCGCGTAGATGCGCCACTCGCGAAAGATGCCGCGCCGAGCGCGCTGGAACGTGGATCTCGACATGGGAAACCTCAGATCGGCAGGCGGTTGGCGGCGCCGTGCAGGGAAACGTTTTCAGTTCCGCTGCGCGGGGCGACCTCCGCCTTCGGCGGATGATCGGCTTCGTAACGAGCGTCGGGCAGCTCGGGCGACTCTGCCCATTGCTCGAGGCCGCGCGGCGCGTCGAGGGCCTTGCCTTCGTCGAGCACGATTACGCGGCGCGTGCGTCCTTCGATGAGCGTGCGATCGTGCGTGGCAAAAAGCACGGTGGTGCCCGACTCCTGAATCTCCTCGAACAGCCCCAGGATGTCCACGGCCAGCGCCGGATCCAGGTTGCCGGTTGGCTCGTCGGCCAGGAGCAGCGCGGGCTCGGGGATGATGGCGCGCGCGATGGCCACGCGCTGCTGCTCTCCGCCGGACAGCGTGCCAGCCAGATCGTTGCCGCGACCGACCAAGCCGACGCGCTCGAGCGCTTCGCCGACGCGCGCGCGGATCAGCTTTTCGGGCAAACCGAGCACCTCGAGGGCCACCGCCACGTTCTCGAAGACGCTCCACGCCGACACGAGCTTGAAGTCCTGGAACACGATGCCGACGTTGCGGCGGAGGTGAGGCAGCTGGCTGGCGGAGAGTCGCGCGACGTCGCGGCCGAGAAAGAGGATGCGTCCCTCGTCGACCGTCTCGGCTCGGTAGAGCAGGCGCAGCAGCGTGCTTTTGCCCGAGCCGCTCGGGCCGGTGACGAACACGAACTCACCGCGGCCGATGGCGAGATCCATGCCGCGGAGCACGGGTGCACCGGCCCGATACGACTTGTAGACGTCCTCGAACACCAGGATCGGGCGGTCTTGATTCTCGCGCGCGAACCGTGGCCCAGGCCGCAGCAACGGCTTGAACCGCCCGCCTGTCGGCGCCGCGTTCTTGGAGTAACCGTGGCCGATTCTTGCCATGCTCTAGCGGGTACCAAAGCGGCCGGAGCAGTGCCAAGTTCCTGGCCGAGTGGATGAAAGCCCCGACGTGACCGTCCATCTCCGCAGCCGCGTTCCGAGCTAGACTCGGCCCGCCGCCGCCAGGAGACAACCAGGGAGATGAGCAGTATGAAGAAGGCAACGCTAGGGATCTCGGCACTCGTAGTCGGCATGCTGCTCGCCGCGGGCGCGCAGGCCCACGACAAGAAGCCGGTCATGGCGCTGTCGGCGAAGACCGTTCGCGTGAAGGTCGCGCCCCCCACGTCGATGGCCAAGCGCTTTGCCCACCTCGCGCCCGCCGTGAAGGTCGCGAGCGATCCGCTCAACCTGGTGAAGCTCAAACAAAAGGCCACCGGCGGCAAGCGCTGCGGCATCGTCGAGGTGTCCCCCGACAACTTCGTCCGCATGGACTGCAACAGCTACACGAAGCCCAAGAAGGCCACGCTGCACCTCAACGTGGCCAAGGCCCGCGCGCTCAAGACCAAGCAGTTCGCCGTCAGCCGCACCTCGAATTTCCTGCTCAAGGCGAAAAACCCAGGCGCCACTTCCGCCCCCGTGCCCCCCCCGAAGCCCGGCGTACAGGCCGGCGGCGCGCCGGTGCAAAGCGGCGGCGCGCAGGTGGCCGAAGAGCTGCCCGACACGATCGACCACCGCACGATGGGCGTCTCCGGGCCCATCAAGCATCAAGGCTCGGTCGGCGCGTGCACGGCGTTCGCGCTCTCCACCACGGTCGACAACCAGCTGCGCCGCGCCGGCAACGACCAGACCACGTCGCCAACCCACGTGTGGGCCGCCTACGGCCAACCCAACATGGAAGACGCGGCCGACTACAACATCGGACGCGGCCTCGCCACCTACGACACCTGGTCGTACTCGCAGAAGGAAGGTTGCCGCCTCGCGCGCAGCTCGTTCGAGGAATGCCAGGCCTACGTCGGAGTCCCCACCAACTCGTACCGGCTCGACACCGTGCTGATGAAATCGCTCGCCAAGGCGGACTCGGCTGGCACCGTGAAGATTGCCGCCATCGAAACCCTGGTCCCCACCAACACCGACGAGCTCACCGCAGTGCTTGCCGGCGGCAACGACATCTGGGCCGCCATGCGCATCGACGGCAGCAAGTGGACCAACGGCGCGATGAAGAACGACGTCATCCCGGACTGGTCGAGGTCCACCGGCGGTCACGCCGTCGCCATCGCCGGGTACCGCGAGGCCAGCAGCGGCCGGCAGTATTTGATCCACAACAGCTGGGGCGAGTCCTGGGGCGACAGGGGCTATGCGTGGGTCAGCGAAAAGATGATCAAGGCCAACTTGATGCAGGCCTACCGCGTGAAGCTCGAAGGCGAAGCGGTCGCCCCCATCGAGCTCACCGACGACGACTGCGCCTGGGACCAGCTGGTCGACGGTATCACCGGAAAATGCGCGAAGATCTGCCCCGACGACTCGCGTCCGCAGAACAGCAAGTGCTCCTGATCTGCCCACCCGGTTTGCCTCGCGCCGAGCGCCCAGGAGTCATGTCGTCATGCAGGCAAACTGCCGACCACGCAGCGGTTTTGGCCCTCGTGGGAATCCCTGGGAAGGTCACTCGGTTCCGGCGCAGGGATTCGAACCCCGATATGCGGCACCAAAAACCGCTGTCCTAGCCATTGGACGACGCCGGAGAACGGGGCGGAAGCTACCCGGCCTGGGCTTTGCCGTAAAGACCCTCGACCCCTCCAGGCTTCGTTCCTACGAAAGCTGGCCTCGACCCAGGTTAGAATCGCGGCCATGAACGCCATCGTGGCCGCGGCGCCGGTATGAAAATCATTCCCGCTGCCCCATGAGCGCAACCAGGCGAGAGGGAGGGGACGCGCTTCCGCTCGAGCCATCCAAGCTCGTCTCGCTCCGCACGTACATTTCGCTGTGGGAGCGTGGGCTGGGCCATCACGACACCTTCGTGGAACACGCCGTGGTGGCGCTGCTCGCACCGGGAATCACCGACAAGGCGCTCCAGCTGCTCGCGCCTTTTCCGGAGCTGCACGACGACTTGGCGCTCCGGCTCTGCGCCGCCCTGGCCGCTCCCCTCGCCACGAAGAAGGCCCCGCCGCCCAATGCTGCCACCGGGGCCGCGCTCCGAGCCTGGCTCGCCGCGCGCCTCGTGTGACCTGTGTAACCTGCATGCGATGCACGTCGGCGCGGCTACTCGCGGGTGAACATGCCATCGCCGGTGGTCGTGAGCACCACGTCGCCGTCGCGTGCGGTGGCCCATAGCCGGTCGCTGGCGGGAACGTCGAGCCAGTGCGCCGACTCGTCGCCGCGGCAGCTGATCGCACCGTCGAAGGCACGGATGGTCTCGGAGCCGGCGCCGCCCAAGGCGGTGGTCAGTGCCTCGATCGTGGACGAGCGCGGATGGCAATACGATCCGTTGATTCCTTCGTCTTGCTTGCCCGAGGAAATCACCGCGTACTTCGGCTGCGTCTGCGCCAGGAATGCGGCACTGGACGAGGAGTCGCTACCGTGATGCCCCACCTGCAAGAGCGTGACGGGGCCGCGCGTGTCGACCAAAGCTTCTTCTTCCGTCTCCGCGTCACCGACGAAAAGCAACGACGACGCGCAGTAGTCGATACGAAGCAAGATGGAGCACTCGTTGCGGTCGGTGGAGCAAGCTGGCAGCCACACCGACGGCGCGATGGCCGCGAGGGTGACGCCGCCGCTGGCTTGCAAGGGGATGTCTTCGCGACCCGGTTCGACCACGATCATGGCGGCTTCTGCGGCAGCCTTTTGGTGCACGTAGCGGACCTGGCTGTCGGTGCCGTCGCGGCCGTTGTCCACGAAGTTGTCCACGTCGAAGAGGTCGAGCACCTCGACCGCGCCACCGATGTGATCCGAGTGCGGGTGTGTGATCCACAGCATGTCGATCCGGGCGCCGGCGAGATCCTGGCTCAACTTGCCGATCAGGTGATCGTGCGCGGCCGAGCAGGCATTGCCGCAGTATTGCCGCTGCGGTGTGTCGGCGGTGTCGATCAGGACATTCCGGCCGTCGGGCAGCTCGACGAGCGCCGCCAGCGCCTGACTAACCTGATAAAAATGCACGCGCAACGCCGCGCCCGAGTCGCAGGCGTTGCACCTGTCGCCATCGGACATGGCGGCGCAGCGCTGCGACGCGCACGCCCAGTGCTTGCACGTGCCGGCGCTGCCCGTGCAATCGGCCTCGGTGGTGCAGGCGCCCGCGGCCGGCGTGCCGCTGCTGGAAGACGAAGACGGCCCCGCGCCAGACGAGGCAGATCCTGCGTCCTTCGATTTCTTGGCGGTTGCCACGACCGGATCGGCGGTGCTGCAGTGTGCACCGAGCAACGCGGTGAGCAGCAAGAGCCCGAAGCGGGTGGCGGCGCGCGCGAAGGGAAACGACACCCGCTCGTTGTAGCGCGGCGCGCGCAAGAAGCGAGGCGGCGAGCGCTATTCTCGCGCCGGAATCCGGCCCAACCCGCTGGCGGCGACCGCCTCTGCCACGCGGCGGTCTGCCTCGGGCCACGGACCTCGCTCGATGACGAAGCGGCCGTGGTCGAAAGGCTCACCGGGAGCGCTCTCGGCGCGCGTGATGGTCTCGCGTTCGCCGCGCTTCAACAGCTCGAGAGCACGGTGGTGGCAGTACGGATTGTCGCCGCGGTAGCCAAGCAGCACGTGCGACGTCCAGTTGCAGCCGCCCCGGCACTCGTCGGCGTAGTAGCACTCGGCACAGTAGCCGGAGAGCTCTTCTTTCGTGAAGTCGCGGGTGAAGCGGAGCGCATCCGAACGCTCCCAGATATCGAGCAAACGTGCAGTCCGCACGTTTCCGCCCACGTAGTCTGCCGTGGGCAAGGAGGGGCAGCCCTTGATGTCGCCGTTGGCCTCGATGCCGAGGGTGCTGCGGCCGGCCCCGCAGCTGCCGCGATGATTGCCGGGCATGCGCGAGCGCAGCGCGGCTTCGTGCGGACCGAAGTAACCGACGTTGTTGCCGGGCCAGAACATGACGCCTTCCACGTCACCGCGTTCCTTCAAGCGTGCCATGCGCGGCACCACTTCCAGCACTTGCCAGGGTTGCAGTAGCAGGTGGTTTTCGTCTCCCGCGCGACCCATCGCCGTGGTGAGCTGAAACTGCCAGGCTTTGATGCCGGCGTCGCGCAGCAGCACGTAGATTGCTTCGAGCTCGTCGAGGTTGCGCAGGTTGATCTGCGTGTTCGCGGTGACCCGCACGCCGCAACGCACGAGCGCCGCGATCGCCTGCAACGCCGAACGATGGCTGCCCTCGAGCCCGCGTTGCTCGTCGTGCGACGCCTCGAGCCCGTCGACCGAGACGCTCACGGCGCGGAGCCCTGCTGCCTTCGCGGCGAGGATTCGCTCGTCGTCGAGCTGGCGCCCACCGGTCGTCATGGTGCAGGTCATCGCGTGGCTGGTGATGCGCGCAATGATCTCGATCCAGTCGCGCCGCAGGTAGGCCTCGCCGCCGATGATGGTGACCTCCTTGACGCCGAGCGCCGCGATCTGGTCGACCAGGTCGAGGGCTTCTGCCGTGGTGAGCTCGTCGGGGCGGGCTCTGCCGGCGCGCGAGCCGCAGTGGCGGCAGAGCAAGTCGCACGCGAGGGTGATCTCCCATACGGCGTAGATCGGGCGCGCCTTCGCGTCCACGGGCCGCGTCTCTCCGGCGAGGGGCAAATGCCGCCGGGAGGGTTTGGCCAGCGGCGCGAGCGGCAGATGCCGCGGGCGCGGGCCGAGTGGCCGGGCCGTGGTGGTCACCGATCCGGGCCGGGGGCGCCGTCTGGGGAAGCGTCGGTCAGCGCGTCACTCGATGCGTCGAGGGGGCCGGACTCGGCGTCGCTACTACCGTCCAGGAAAGCGCCGGAAGACGACGAAGACGGGACGGCGCTGCCGCCACCCGTGACCATCGCGCCCGACGAGGACGAAAGGCTCGCGCCCACCAGTGGATCGTCGTCGTCGCCCATGCAGGCAAGGAGTGCCGTCGCGGTGACCGTGACGAGTGCGGCGCAGCGGCCAAGTTTCCGTTTCATCAGAAGCTCCTTTGGTGAAAGTACGGTAGCACCGCGGCCGCTGCTAAGCTGTGCCGACCGTGAGCGTGACTTCCACAGGCCCCCGCAACGCGCCTCCGCTGCAGCCCGGCGAACGCATCGGGGGAAAGTACCGCGTCCAGCGGTTGCTCGGGCAAGGCGGCATGGGCGCGGTCTACCTGGTCACGCACGAGGCCCTGGAATCCGTGTTCGCGCTGAAGGTGCTGTCGCGCGGCTCGGAGATGCATCAAGCCCGGTTCGTGCGCGAGGGTCGCATCCTGGCCAGCCTGCGCAGCGAGCACGTGGCCAAGGCGGTGGACTTCGGGGTGATCGAGGAATTCGGTGCACCCTACATGGTCATGGAATACCTGCCCGGCGCCGATCTGTCGGCCCACCTCGAGGCGAGCGCCCAGCCGCTGCCGGTGCGCGACGCCGTGGACCACGTGCTCGAGGCGTGCGAGGCGCTGGCCGAAGCACACCGCGAAGGCATCATCCACCGCGACGTGAAGCCGTCGAACCTGTTTCTGACCACTCGCATCGATGGCTGGCCGATGGTCAAGGTACTGGACTTCGGCATCGCCAAGACCGAAGCCGTGGGCAACGAGAGCTCCCTCACGGCCACGGAGATGGTGTTTGGCTCGCCAGCGTACATGTCGCCAGAGCAAGTGCGCTCGTCCAAGACCGTGGGCCCCCAGACCGACGTGTGGTCGATGGCGCTGGTCTTGTACGAGCTGGTGTCGAAACGGCACCCGTTCCAGGGCGATTCGCCGGCCGGCGTCGTCGCCGCCATCGCCGCCGATCCGCCGCGTCCTCTGCCGGCCGAGATCGGCCCGGATCTATGGAGCGCGATCGAGCCGGCGCTGCGCAAGGATCCCGCGCAGCGGCCGCAGACCATCGCGAGCTTTGCGGCGTCGCTCGCCGGCTTCGCGGGCGAGCGCGGCCGGATCGTGCTGGCGCGCATCGAGCGCATGGGAGCCACCGACGCTTCGGCCTCGCAAGCCACGCGCGCGATGGTGAGTACTCGGCCGCTTCCTCCCGCGGCGGTGCCGACGCGACCCTCGTCGGCCCTTGCCGTACCAGACGAGCCGCTTCAGGCCTCGGCCCGCACCACGTTCGGTCCGGCCACCCGCGCGCCCGTCTCGCGCCTGGGAACGCTCGGTCTCGCGCTCGGCGGCCTGGCGATCGTAGCCGTCGGCGCCGCGCTCGGACTCCGCGCGCAAAGCCTCCGCGCCGCCGCGCCGCCGCTCCCGGTCAACTTGGTCGCGTCCGCCGCCAGCGCTGCGCTCGAGGTTCCGGCGGTCCAGGTCGGGCCGGCTCCTGCGGCGGCCAGCAGCGCCGTTGCCGTGTCCGCAAGCGTACCGTCCGGGGTGAGCCAGCCGAGCAAAACTCATCGGCCCGCTGCGAAGCCCCCCCGCGGAAGAAGCCAAACGCCGCCACGGCAGAGCGAGTTCGACTGACCTGCGATTCGATTCGAGTAAGCTGCTCGCGCAATGCGGATGCGAGCTCTTTTCATCGCCGTCGTCGGCTGCAGCCTGGCCGTCGCAGGTCGCGCGCAGGCCGACGCCGCGAGCGACGCCAAGCGAATCTTCGAAGAGGGCCGCAAGGCGCTCGCCGAAGGTCGCGTTGGGCCCGCGTGCGAGTCGTTCGCCGAGGCGAAGCGCCTGGCGCCCGACGCGTGCGGAGTGGTGCAGAACCTGGCCACGTGCCGCCAGCAGCAGGGCCGCTATCTGGACGCCAACACCGAGTTCGACGCGCTCGAGGCGTGCGCCGCAAAGGCAAACCAGCCCGACCGCGTGAAGTTCGCCGTCGAGCAGCGCGTTTCGATGCGGAGCAAGCTCGGTTTCCTCTCGGTGCTGGTCGGCACGGGCCCCGCGCTCTCGAGACTCTGGGTCGACGCCGCACCCGTCGACCCGAGAAGCTTCGAGGGCAAGGCGCGCGCCTTCGAGCCCGGTTCGCATCGGCTGGAGATCGAGCGCCAGGGCTGCACGCCGGAACGTCTCGAGGTCACCCTGGTGGCGGGCGTGGCGGCGCAGCTGGCCCTGCCCGCCACCTGCGCCACCCCGCCCAGCACCGAGCCGGCGCACCTACCCGAGGGCGTGGCCAGCACCACGCCCTCGCCGCCGTCGCGCTCCGTGGAATCGGACAAACCCGTGCAGTCTGCACGGTGGCAGATCCCAGTCGGCTGGGGCGGGATCGCGCTCGGCGGGCTCGGTCTGCTGGGCGCATTCGTGCCGTGCGGCGTGATTGCCGTCGGGCAAAAGAAAGTCGACCCGGACCAGGCAATCGACACCGCCACGGTGTGCACCGCGGTGGGCGTGGGCGGCGCCGTGGTGCTTGGCGCTGGTATCGTGGTGTTGCTCACCGCGCCCAGCGCGAAGCCCGCGCCCACGCTGAGCATCGCGCCGCGGTTGTCTGGCCCGCGCGATGCCGGGCTCACCGCCACGCTGCGCTTTTAGCGCCATCGTGCGCGAGAACTCATCGGTCAAGACGGCGTCGGCCGCCATCTTGGCGCCCCACGCGGTGGCCACCGAGCCGTAGCCGGTCATGTCGAGCCCGTACGGCGCGAGTGCGCTCTGCATGTTTCCGCCGTGCATCGTTTTCAGGATGCGCACGTCGTCACTGAGCTTCGACACCGGTAGACCGGGGAACACCACGGGGTCGGGATCGTAATCTTGCGCTGCCTCGCGATGGGCAACCTGCGCCTCCGCCATCCGCGACTCGTTGCGCTGGGCGGATTACGCGACCGACAACTTGCTCATCACGAGCAACTCCAGCTCGCCGACCTGCACCTCGTCGAGGCCGAGGGCAATCGCGACGTCGGCTTCGAAGCGCTCTTCTTTCGGCGAGCGCGCCATGTCCGAGTTGGTGAGCGCGAACACGAGGGCGTAGCCGAGCCGCCGCGCCGACGACGTGGCGAGCTGCGCGGCGATGGCCGTGAGCCGACCGGCTCGCCCGTCGGCGGCCTTGCGGTCGGCGTAGGTGTCGAAGCGCTTGCCGTAGGTGGCGGGCGATCCGTCCAGCAGCTTGAACCAGTCGCGCAGGAGCCGTTCTTCCTCGTCGGCAACGCTGCCATCCGAACCGACCGCCAGGTAGGCGAGCTCGGCGAGCGCGTCGTGGGCGCCGGCGCCCAGCGCTTCGGGGGAGGCCAGCGTGCCGTCGTCGCCGTCGTCGAACGCGGTCCCTTGGCCACCGCCGCTCACTTCGCCGCTGGCAAGCTCGCGCACGAGCAACTGGAATACGTTCGCTTTGGCCACGCACGACAAAGAGCGCGCATCCGCGTCCGCGTCAACGATCTACGCGTGCGACGGCCGGCTTTCTTTGCGCTTCGGCGTGATGCCGTACTCGTGCAGGCGGTACTGGATGGTACGCACGCTCATGTCGAGGATCTCGGCCGCGCGCACGGTCGAGCCCGCCACCGAGTCGAGGGTCTGCAAGATCACGTGTTTCTCGATGTCTGCCATGGTTGAGCCCGGGATGCGCGGCTTGTCGACCGGGCTCACGTCCGGCTCGAAGCCGAGATCGCTCGCTGCGAGGCTGGAGCCCTCGCACTGCATCACGGCGCTTTCGATGACCTGCTCGAGACTGCGCACGTTGCCGGGCCAGTTGTGCGACGCCAGCTTGGCGCGCGCCAGCCTGTCGAGGTCGTGCACCAGCCGATGGTTCGCTTCGGCTCCGCGTTTCAAGAAGTACTCGGCCAAGAGCAGCACGTCGTTGCCTCGTTCTCGGAGCGGGGGCATCGCGACGTGGACGGTACGCAACCAACCGTACAGATCTTCACGCAACCGCCCGGCCTGCACGTCGCGGCGCGGGTCGACCGAAGCCGTGGCGATCACACGCACGTCCACCGGCCGCGCCGGGTGCGTGTGGGTCTCGATGATCTTGTGCTCGAGCACGTGCAGGAGGCCAAGCTGCAGCGCCGGAGCCAAGGTGCCGACGTGCTCCACCACGAGCGTGCCGCCCTCGGCCGCAGCCAGGCTTCCGTGCAGGCCAAATAGACGCTCGAACGCTCCGTCGTCTGCCTCGCCAAGCGTGCGGAACGAGACCAGAGGCTGGGCGGCGCGGCGGCTGCGTGCATGCACCATGTGCGCGAGCGTGCGCTTGCCTGCGCCGCTCTCCCCGGAAATCAGCCACGGGGCGGTGCAAGAAGCTGCACGTTGCACGGTTTGGTACACGTACTGCATCGCGCTGCTGGTGCCGATCAGCGTGCCGAGTCCGCCTGCGCTGCGCTCGCGCATTTGCCGGCGAAGGTGCTCGGCCTCGAGGCGGAGGTTGCGGTGAGAGAGAACGCGCTCCAGCTCGTAGCTCAAGAGCGACGCAGTGGTCGGCGTGGTGACGTAGCCGCTCGCGCCCCGGCGGGTGGCCTCGATCAATGCGTGTTGCTCGGTCGCGGGCCCGATCACCACCACGACGCTGTCTGGCTCGCGCGCCTTCAAGATGGCGAGAAATTCGGCGACCGTCATGCCCTCGAGGTCCAGCGCGGCCAGAATCAGGTCGGCGGGGTGCTCTTCCAGACGCGCCAGCGCGGCAGGCGCCGAGCTGGCGTGGTCGATGTCGAAGTCGTTGCCGTGTACCGGATGACGAGGTGAGGTCTTCTCTCGTGCCTCTCGTCCGACGACGAGAAGCCGAGGCTTGCTGATTGGCATCTCCATACAATCTAACGAGCCGGCTCGATTCGCCCACCCCAGAGTCGTCGCGGACGTGCTGCGCTGATGCGACAACGGCGGCGTACCGCTAAGATGGTTCGCGATGTCGACCATGCCCACTCCACCCCGCGTCCCCGATCTGGCTGCAGCCGCCCGCGCGCTGGACGAATTTTTGCGCGCTCTCGGTCAAGATGCCCGCGACAATGCCGAGCTGGTTGGCACCGGGCAGCGGGTGGCAGAAGCTTTTGCAAATGAATTTTGCGCGGGCCAGGGGGTCGATCTCGCCGCGCTCGTCAGCCCGCATCGCATGCCTGCGCCGCTCCCGAAACACGCCGCGTCGGCCGGCCGCGCGCGGGTCCTCGTGCGTGACCTGCCGGTCGTTTCGATGTGTCCCCACCACCTGCTTCCTTCGGAAGGAACAGCCGACGTGGCGTACGAGCCCGGCCCGTACATCGTTGGCGTCGGTGCCCTCGCTG
>JAYUXI010000133.1:0-11727 GCA_043753085.1 Myxococcales bacterium
GGTGGACATCGGCTGCGTGAAAGACTTCGTGAGCTACCCCACGGTGGACGTCTTCGTAATCCAGGCCGACGGCGGCGAACCGCTCGATGTGCCGTCCACGGAGGCGTTCGTGATCGACGTGCAGACGGGGCTGGTCACGTTGCAAGGACTCGACGTGCTGCGTGAGATCGCGCAAACGTCCAAGCCCAAGGTCAAGCCGCCCCGCCCCGAGCGCCCCGCCAAGATGACCAGGCGCTCGGCCCCCAAGAGCTGAGCGTGCGGGTCGACGTCGTCACGCTGTTTCCGGAGCTCTTCGCGGCGTTCCGCACCACCAGTCTGGTGGGTCGCGCGGTTCTGCAAGGCACGCTCGATCTGGCGTGCGAGAACCTGCGCGACTACGGCACCGGCAAACACAAGAGCGTCGACGACACCCCGTACGGCGGCGGCAGTGGCATGGTGCTTCGTGTCGACGTGCTCGCCTCGTGCCTCGAAGCGCTGGACGCGAAGCACGCGTCGCCCGCCCATCGCATCCTGCTCACGCCGCAGGGCACGCCTTTTCACCAGCGCACCGCCGAGCGCCTCGCCACGCTGCCACGGCTGGTGTTGATCTGCGGTCGCTACGAGGGCTTCGACGAACGCGTGCGCAGCCTGGTGCAAGAAGAGATCTCCCTTGGAGACTTCGTGATGACCGGCGGCGAGGTGTGCGCCATGGCCCTCGTGGAAGCCACCGCGCGTCTCCTGCCTGGCGTGCTCGGCAACGAAGAGTCGTCGCGTGAAGAATCGCACGCCGCCGACGGCCTGCTCGAGTACCCGCACTACACGCGGCCGGCCGAGTTCCGCGGCATGGGCGTGCCCGCCATGCTCTCGTCGGGCAACCACGCCAAGATCGCGACGTGGCGCAAGGAGCAAGCTCTGGCCCGCACTCGGCTCCGGCGCCCGGATCTCCTCGAGAAAAAGCCATGATCCGCCGCGTTTCGATTGCACTGGTGCACGCGCCCGTGCTCGGCAAGGGCGGCGAGTCGATGGTGGCCACCGTCACCAACCTCGACGTGCACGATCTCGCGCGCACCGCGAAGACGTACGGCATGGACCATTACTTCGTAATCACGCCGATCGCCGCGCAGCGCGAGCTGGTGGCGAGAATCTGCGCGCACTGGACAACGGGCTCCAGCGCCACGCGCATTCCGCGCCGGCAGGAAGCGCTGTCGCTGGTTCGTCCCGTGTCCACCATCGACGACGCGGTCACGATGCTCGGCGGCCGCGACCAGGTCGAGATCTGGTCCACCGCCGCGCGGGGCATGGACCTGCCCGTGCTGTCCTACGCCGAGGCATGCAGCCGCGTCGACGGGCCCGATCCACGCAGCCTGCTGGTGCTGTTCGGCACCAGCTGGGGCCTGGCGCCCGCAGCGCTTGCCAGTGCCGATGCGCTGCTCGCACCGATTCAGCCAGCCAGCCCGTTCAACCACCTGTCGGTGCGCGCCGCGGCCGCCATCATCACCGACCGGCTGCTCGCGCGACCCTAGCGCCACCCGACACGCCCTGCCCACCGCACGCAGGCGCCTCCCAGTCAGAACTGCAGTCCTCGAGCGTCCCAGCGCACCGCCGCCGTGCGTGTGCTGCTGCCTTTCGGGACGGCGATCCACAGCACGATGGCGGCTGCCGCACTCACGCCGCCGACGACGCGACGCCGCGGGCGGCGCTCTTCGGCCGCTGTGCGCTCGGGAATCGTACACGCGAGGACGCCGAGCAAACCTGCCCACCTGCGACGGAAAGCAGAGGCCGTGGTCTCGTCAGTCGTGACGGCCGTTGGCGAGGCCCGAGCTGGGTTTGATTGCACTGGCCGCCGGTGGGGCCGCCGTTGGCGGCGCGTCGGCGGGCGTTGGCTTTCTTGCCTTGTCGAGTTTGTCGGGTTTGGTGGCCGGCGCCGCTTTCTTGCTGGTGGTGGACGCGGCGGGCGTGACCTCTGCGACGCCTACGCCCGCCGGCGACGTGTTGGCCGAAGGCGCCAGGGCCGGCAGCGGACTCGTGACGGGCGGCGCTACTGCGCTCGGCGCCGAGGGCAGCGACGCGCTCGGCGCACCGGTGCCGGAGCGATTCAGCGTGACCGCAGCCACGGTGCCGACCAGAGCCGCGCCCAGCAGACCGAGTGCCGCCACGAGGACCGTGCGCGACCGCTTGTGCCCCGGCGGCCGGACTTCGGTCCAGGTGGCCGCCGACTGCGTGCCGACGCCGTCGCGACGTGCGCTCGGCCGGGCGGGGGAGCTGCTGGGGACAGGGACGACTCGCGAGATGCTGGGCGAGGATCCCGAGGCGATGGCGCGGGCACGGCGCTCGAGGACGCGGGCGATCCGCGCGGCGGAAGCGCGCGCTGCTTCGTCGCCGTAGGGAGCCACGGCGAACGCGAACGCGGCAACGTCTGCGTAGCGGGCGCTCGCATGCTTTTCGAGCGCGCGGTCGACGGCGGCCCCGAGGCCGGGGGAAATCGCGACGCCTTTGGCCGCGGCGCGCTCGACCAGCGACGGCGTGGGATCCTGGACGATCATCGCGACGATCTCCTGGATGGAAGCCGCAATGAACGGCGGTTCGCCGACGATGAACTCGTGGAGGATGGCCCCGAGCGCCCAGATGTCGGTGCGGGGATCGGCATCTTTGGCCGAGCGCATCTGTTCGGGCGCCATGTACAGCGGTGAACCCATCACGCCGCCGCCGGTGCGGGTCAGCGACAGGCTGTCGGGGCCGGCATTCGCCATCTTCGAGATGCCGAAGTCCATGACCTTCACGTACTCGGTGCCATCTGCGTGGTTGGTGAGAAAGAGGTTCTCGGGCTTGAGATCGCGGTGCACGATTCCGAGCGCGTGCGCTTCGGCCAGGGCCTCACAAGCTTGCAGCACGTAGCCGACGGCGACGCTGGCGTCGAGCCGTTGGACTTTCTCCAGCAGGGCCCCGAGGTCCTGGCCCTCGAGGTACTCCATGACGATGAAGGGCAAACCCGCGTCGGTTCTGGAGACGTCCAGCACGCGGGCGATGTGCTCGCTGCGGATCTTGACCGCAGCGCGCGCCTCGCGCTGGAAGCGAGCCACGAACACCGCGTCGTGAGCGAGGTGAGGAAGCAAGCACTTGATGGCCACGCGCTCGCCCAGCTCCTCGTGCTCGGCAGCGAGGACCACGCCCATGCCGCCGACGCCGATGATGCGCTGAATGCGATACTTGCCGGCCAGAAGCGTACCGGGTTGCGGCGTGCCGGGCCCGGCGAGCAACGCGCGCTGGTCGTCTGTGTGGGTCATGGGGCCATGGAGGAAAAGCAGAAGCGCGAGCCAACCCATTACGCTATCGAACGGGCCCGCTTCGGACAACTGCTCGATGCGCGCCGTCCGCGCGGTCTATTCGAGCCACGCCAGCGCGGACAGGAGCTTGATGCCGCCCAGCGAGTACCAGCGCTTTTTCCAGTCGAGGGACTGGATGTAGACCTGCAACCGGCCCGCGCCCGCGGGCCGGACGATGCGGTACCGATACACCGGCGACCAGTGCGAGGACACGAAGCCGAGGTCGAACCCGGCTGCCGTGGGGCGACCACGCAGGCCCACCCGCTCGTGCAAGGCCGTGGCTACTTCTTCGAGGCCGGTTCCGATGCCGAGGACCCCACCAAGCATCTTCACCTTCTTTGCGCTGCCGTTGGCGGCGAGCCACGCAGATCCGCCGCGTACGAAACCGCTCGGCGCGGTGAGCGCGCCGTCGTCGCCGAAGGAGCACGTGCCCATCGAGTCCGCAACCACAGGCCCCATCGCGTTGGAGAATGCTTTGTAGTTTGCATCGATCGCCAGGTACGGGCTGATCGTGGTGCGGTCGAGCCGGGCGAGCGACGTGTACGCACCTCCCGCTTTCCAGTCGGCCCAGACCAGCGCAGTGAACGCCGCAGGCCCGCAGCCCAGGGAAGCGTTCGTGTCGGTGTCGGGATTTTCTCCGCGCAGGGGGGTACACATGGGCATGGTGTTGCCGCGGCCTTGCCAGGGCATGTGCGCCTGATTTTTCGCCGGTTCGCCGAGCTCGCCCACCTCGACGTGATCACACGAGGAGTGCCAGCCGAAAAACCACCAGCTGAAACAGTTCTCGTTGCTGCTGTTCCACAGACCCTGGCGGTCCCCCGAGCTTGCCTCGAGCTCTTCTTGCACGGCGGTGCGGGCAGCCACACGAAGCTTCATCGGGTCGATGGCAGCCACCGTGGCGTCTACCGCGCGCGCCAGATCGAGGTTGCCGCGCGGTGTCTTGACGCTGTCGAGACCGACGTCCGGAGCGCCCGTCCCGTTGCGGCGCTTGGCCCACTGTTCGCGGGCGATGGCCGCCGCGGCGTCGCGCTCGCTGGCGGCGACTTCGGCAAGGGCTTTCTTGCGCGCTTCGATCGTCGCGGGCGAGAGCGACATCCGTGTCTTTGCGTCCCAGTAGACGCCGTCGCGGTCGACCACGAGCAGGATGCCCGGCAGCGGTGCGACGACGCGATCGACTTGGGTGACGCCGCCGAGGGCGAGCATGGTCTCGCCAAGCTCGAACAGGAGCGACAAACCGGACTCGGCCACCGCCACCTCCGGTTGATCTTCCGACGCGCCGACCACGGTGGAGGTACCGGCAGCCTGCAACAGCGCCGGCCCTTGCCGGCTGGCGAACAAGAGCGGCGTGGCGATGCCCGGATCGGTGCTGGTGAACACCAGGTAGAAGCTGGGCCTGCCCTCGAAATCGACCGCGTCGAGGCGGCCCGTGAACGAGGCCCGGATGGTGGCGACGTCGACGGTGCCCTCGGCGAGGTGATGGGCGACCGCCGTGGCCTCGGCGCGCACCTCGGCGACGCGGCCTCCCGGCTCGCCGAGCGCTTGATCGCCGGCGGTGGGTGTGGGCGCCGCGCCTGCGGTCTGGTCGGCCAGGGGAGGAGTCTCGGTGCTGCAGGCGCCAAGCCCCCAACCCAGAGTCGTGACGGTGAGCAGGCGGGCGAGTGCAGCCGTGGGCATTCGTTACCATTGTACACGCGAGCGTCGCCCGCGCGTACAGTCCTCTCGTGGAATCCGAGGCCGAGCGCGCCCGCAATACCGCCAAGATCGATGCGTTCGCGCGGTCGCTCGCCTTCGACGCGGTGGCCTTCGCCAGCGCCGCGGCGCCGCTGGAAGAAGAGTACGACCGCTACGAGGCCTTCCTGGAGGCCGGCTTCGAAGGCACGATGGGTTGGCTGCGAGCCAACCGCGAGGTGCGCCGGCGCGTCGATGGGGCCGAGATGCTGCCCGGCGCGCGCAGCGTGGTGTGTCTAGCCCGCAACTACCACCGCGCCGACGACGGCGCCGACGCGGGCTTGTCGCCGCACGTCGCGCGCTACGCCCGCGGTCGTGACTACCACAACGTGGTGCGGAAAAAGCTGCGGCAGCTGGCCGCGTTCGTGCGAACGCTCGGCGGCGAGGCACGTCCCCTCACCGACGACGCGCCGATCCTCGAGCGCGCGTGGGCTGCCCGTGCCGGCCTGGGCTTCGTCGGAAAAAATGGCCTGCTGATCGTGCCGGGTCAGGGCTCGTACGTGCTCCTGGGCGAGGTGCTCACTACCTTGCCACTGCAACCCGGCACGCCGGTTCCGCAGCGCTGCGGCGCGTGTACGCGCTGCCTCGACGCGTGCCCGACCGAGGCGTTCGCGGCGCCGTTCGTCCTCGATCCGCGCCGCTGCATCTCGTACTGGACCATCGAGCACGAAGGCGCCATCGACGCTGCCATCGAGGAGCGCTCGGGCCCGTGGGTGTTCGGCTGCGACGTGTGCCAGGAAGTGTGTCCCTTCAACGCGGGCAAGCACACGGTGGGCGGCTCGACGGCGAGCTTTCGCCCGCACGAGCGCTGGGAGCGCGGCTCGCTCGCAGCGCTGCTGCGCGGCACGGACGTGGAGCTGCAGGGCACGCCGCTGGCGCGCGCCGGCGCAGATGGACTCGCGCGCAACGCGGCCATCGCACTCGGCAACGTGGGTTTCGTCGACGGATCGGAGGAGCACGGCGCGCTCGTGCACGCGGCGGAGCATGGCGCCACTCCGGAGCTGCGCGTGCACGCGACGCGGGCGCTGACCCGCGGCCGCCGCGGCTAGGCGTCGCGCTCGTCGAACGGAATCCAGCCGTTCTTGCGCAGGAACACCCGAAGCTTGCCGAGCCAGAGGGTTACCTCCGAGCTCGGGTCGTAGTCGCTGCCGAGCACGATCCGGCGCGCTGCTCTGCCTTCGGCATCGCCTGGATCTGCTCGGCGTGTCGCATCGCCTGGATCTGCTCTGCCTTCGCCATCGACCACCAGCACGATGCGGGAGACGTCGATGGCGGGCATCACGCCGAGCGACACGACCGCGGTGCCGACGACCTTGTCGGCGTAGGCCTTGGCAATCGACCTGGTGTCGAGCTCGACCTGCCGCAAGCGCGCGAGCTCGAACCGTTCTTCGCCGGCCGGCAAGGTGATCACGACGCAGCCGTCGCGCACGGCGAGCACGATGCGCTCGGGCTTGCGGTTCTGCAGCCACCGGAACGTGACGAAGGCCACCAAGCCGGCGAGGAGCCACGTGCCCACCTGCGGCACCAACACGAGCACCGCGAGACACACGGTGGCGCCCAGCCAAAGCCAGCCCGCCATCTTGCGTAGCGCACCGTTGCGGCGCTCGTGGGCACCTGCAAGGTACACGAGATCCGCCGGCGCCTTCACCAGAGGCTCTGGCAGCCGCGAAGGGGACCGGTATGGATCTTCGGAGCTGCCCGCCATGACGGAGGGATACTAGCGCTGCGTTCGCAACGCCACCAGCCCGGGCAACGCGGCGACCGCAGCGGGACAGCGCTCTCAAGCAGCGTGCGGCGCAAGAAAACCTGGGCCGGCACCACGGTGCCACATGCGGCGCGAGGATCCGGGCTGCGGATATGATACGGCCAGCGCCAATGCCGGAGTTCTCGAGAACCTGGTGGGCGTTGCCCCTTTCCCTCGCGCTCTGGGCGGCGTTGGCCCGCACGGCAGGGCGCGCTGCCTTGCCGCACGGTGCGCGTACCGAGCGGTTGCTCGCGGGCCTCACCGTCGGCGTGGCCTGGACCATGGCGGGCGTGCGCATCCTCGCGGGGCTTTCGGTGCTCGGCACGCCTGCGCTCCTGGCATGGCTCGCCGGGGGCGCGGCCGCGGCGCATCGGCTCGGGCGCGGCACGGCGCCCGCCGGAGCCGAGCCTTGGCTTACCAAGGCGACGGCGCCGGTGGCCGTCGTCGTGGCAGCAGCTGCGACGCTCGTCTTGGCCTGCGTGTGGCTGCTGCCGGTGTGGCACTGGGATGGTCTCGGTTATCACCTGCCGCTGGTCAACTACCTGCTCGAGCGCGGGCGCTTCGGCGACGTGCCGCCCGACGTCCCGTTTCTGTCCACGTACCCGCGCAACGTCGAATACTTCTACGTGGCCGTGCGCGCCATGCTCGCGGACGACGCGCTGGTCGACGGCGCGCAGCTGCCGTTCGCGGTCGTGGCGGTGGCGGCCATCGCGAGTATCACCAAGTCGTTCGGAGGCCGCGCCGCGCACGGCGTGGCCGCGGGTCTCGCGTTCTGCATGCTGCCGGCGGCGTTCCTGATCCTGCCCACCGACTACATCGACTTCGCGTGCTCGGCGCTCCTGCTCGCCGGGATCGCGTGGAGTCTGCAACCACCTTCGCTGCGGCAGCTCGCCCTCGCAGCGCTCGCCCTCGGCATGTTTCTCGGCGCGAAGTCGAATGGCCCGGTGGGCGCCGGTCTGGTCGGCGCCGTGGTGGCCGTCCGCTTCGCGCGCCACCAGCGCCGGTTCGTGCTGCCGTTGGCAGCGTTTGGCGGCGCCGTGCTGCTGCTCGGCGCGGAGATGTACGTGGTCAACGCCGTGCGCCATCACAACCCGCTCTGGCCGATCGACGTGCACGCGGGCCCGTGGCACCTCGACGGAACGGTCACCGTCGACAAGCTGCTCGCGGCGGGCGCCCGTGCGCCTCGCGTTCATGGCCCGCTGCTGCTGCGCGTGCTCAAATCGTGGACGGCGCTCGGCGCCCGACCCATCTTCGACATGCGCTACGGCGGGCTCGGTCTGGCCTTCGATGGGGCAATCGTGCTTGCGGCTGTCGTGCTCTGGAAAAAGCGTGCAGAGCGCAGCTTGCTGCTTTGCACCTTCGTGTTCGTGCTGGCGGCCGTGGCGTCGCCGGATCCGGCATGGCCTCGCTACGTCCTCGCGGCACCCGGGTTGGCCCTCGCGATCGCCGCCGCGTGGGTTGCTACGGCGCCTCGGTTCGAGCGCGCGACGTGGGTCGTGCTCGCCGTGCTGTCGGCCGTGAACGTGGTCTACGCGGCGCCCGGTCTCGTCGGCGATGGTCCTCCGCTGACCGCCTTTCTTTCGATGAGTCCCGCGGAGCGAGCGCGAGCGGTGTGGGCCGAAAGTCCCGTCGACGGTTGGTTCGCGGCGCGTGACGCGCTAAGGCCAGGCGAGAACGCCGCGTACGACTACTCCATGGAATTGCCGTACCTCCTCTGGAAAAATGATCTCGGCAACCGCGTGTTCCGCATTCCCGATCACGGCACGATTGCCGAGATACGCGAGCTCCTCCGCGTGCAGAACGTGCATCTGCTGGTTGCTGGCGACGACGAGCCCGCTGGCGCCGTCGTCCGCGAGACTCCCGACGCCTTCGAGCTCCTGTTTCGATGTCCCGTTCGCTCATGCGCCGTCTATCGCCTGTAACCCACGCCGCCCTCTCGGGGTCCGCGCTCGCGTTCGCCATCGTGGCATTTGCGGGCTCGGCGGCCGCGCAGGACGCGGGCGCGTGCTTGCAGACCGAGCAGAGCCTGCGCGATGCGCAGCGCGCTCGCAACGACGCCGAAGCGTCGCGCACCCGAAGCGAGCAGGCACGCGCCGAGTGCGGTGAGGACCTTGCCCGCGCGCAGGACAAGCTCGCCACCTCGAGCGCCGCCGAGGCCAGCTGCCAGACCGACAAGCAGGCACAGTGCACGCAAGTGGGCGTCTTCGTCGAGAAGCTCGCCACTGGGCAGTCGCCGAGCGGGCCACCGAACGCGTGCGTCAGCCCCGAGCAGGCGCTGCGGGTGGCCGAGCAGTATCGCGGCATGGCGGCCACCTCGAGCGCCCTCGCGCAGCTCGGCGCGTATGCGGCCGGCGAGAGCGACACGCTGCCGGCACTCGGCTCCAGCACCCCACAGGCCGAGCGCATTCTGTCGCGCGTGCTGTCCAATCGTGGCGGGCTGCGGGTGTACCGGCGGCTCCTGGTCGAGGCCGTGCAGCGCCTCGTGCCCACCACGTGGAGACGCCTCAAGGCCGGTGGCGCGCCGGCGCTGGAAGCCTGGTTCAACTCCAGCGATCCGCTCGACGCGGCATTCGTGGAAGAGGCGAAGAAGGAGCGCACCTCCGGGGATCGCACCGATCCGGTACTCTCCACGACGCTGCGCCTCGTGCAGGCGTACGAGCTCCTCGCGCGCTGCAACGATCCTGCGTTCACCGTGAAGACGTGCACCCGCGCCCGCCAGCTGCGCCAGCTGCTCGAATCCACCGGGCCGCTCACCGTGGCGCGCCGCACCGAAGAAATCTGGGGCACCGAATGTTCGGCCATCGGGCCGCCCGTGGTTGCCGGATGGCTGGTGGACTTCCCGGCCGCTGCCAACTCGAAGGTGACCGCCGAGCTGCTCGACGCGCTCTACTACAAGCTGTACGCGTGCTGGCTCACCGGCAGCACGAAGGCGGAGACGTTTCCGCGCTGGATGAGCCGCCGCATCCCGCCGGCCAGCGATCTGCCGCAGCGCTCGCTGCTGCGGCGCAAGGAGCTCGAGGAGCTGTGGCGCGAAGGCTCCGCCCAGGACGTGTGCGGCCGCGCCGCGCAGGCCATCTACGCCATGCCGGAGCCGCAGGCCTGCGTGATGCCTCCAGGCGTCGTCCAGGTGGCTGATGCCTGGGCCACCGCCCGCGCCAAGCTAGGCCCCGAGGATCGCGAACGGCTCGACGTGCGGCTGTGCGATCACTTCGTGTCGCAGCTCTGGGAAGGGCACAGCGTCACCATCCCGGCCTCGTTCGAGCGCGCGCCCATCTTCGAGGAGCTCGTACAGGAAACCGAGCATCGCTTGCCCACGTCGATCGCCACGCTGCGCGCGCAGTGCCAGAGTCGCCGCGGGCCGGAGGACGAGTTTGCCGCGCAGGTGGTGGAGCTGGGCCACCTCGGCCAGAAGTTCGGCGATCCGGTCGACGCGGCGCCGTGGCGACTCACCGCAGATCAGAGCGAGCCCCAAGAGGGTGCGCGCTTTCGCGAGGCCGAGCGTCCGATCGCGTGGCTCGGATCGCTGCTCACCGGCACGACCACCTGCGAGCGGCTCGGCCTCGAAACGACTCGCTGCAACGAGTGTCGGACGCTCGCCGAGGGCACCACCGCCGCGGCCGCGTACGACTGCACGCTGCAAGACCGCCTCGACCGCCGCTGGTCGCGCTACCGCGTGCTGACCATCGCAGCCGTGCTGTTGCTGGCGCTCGCGCTGGCGATAGTGGTGCATGGTGCACGCATTCTGCGGGCGCGGCGCCGCTTTGGTGCGTGGAGCAAGCAAACGACCACCCACCTCGAAGCGCTGGGACTCACGGCCACCAAGAGCCCCTGGCGCTGGGCCTTACCCGGCCAAGAGGCAATGCTGCGGCTGGCGCTTCCCGCCACCGGTGGCTGGGAGCGGCACGGCAAGCACGCGGTCGTCGTGCATGCGCTCGGCGTCACCGCCGTCACCGAGGCGGACGTGAACCGCGCCGCGGGCCTGGCTGACTCCGAACAAGCGAGCCTCGCCATCCTCACGCACGAGCCCGGCGCGTCTCCGGATCTCGGCGCCATCCGTGCCGGGCTCGACTGGGCGGCACGCGGTGGCCACAAGGCAGTCCAGGTGCTGCCGCTGTCGACCGAGCGGCTGCACTGGTCGAGCCGCGCAGTCGACCTGCTCGACGTCGTCGACGACTCCTCGCTGCGTGGCAATCCGTTCGAGGTACGCGGTCGCATCACCAGCTCGGCGCAGTTTTTCAACCGCGAGCGTCTGGTGTCGGCGTTGCTTGCCTCGGTCCAGGCCGGCAAGTGGACCATCGTCACCGGCCTCCGCCGCTTCGGCAAGTCGTCGCTCACGCTCGAAGTGGCGCGGCGCCTGCCCGGGCCGGCCGCCTACGTGGATCTTACAGGTTTTTACCACGAGCTCTCCGAAGGCACGCTTTCGGCTTCGGGCGAGCACCGGGTACCGAGCCGCGGTGCCAGCGGGGGCGACGAACGGCCGCAGGCGGGCATCGCCGCACGAAGCGGCGTCGACAACGTCTTGCAGCAGCTGTGTCAGAACCTGCTCGACGCGTCCACGACGCGCTACCCCAACCTGGAGGCCGTCGCGCTGCCGGCAGACGACACCGTGGTCGACGGCGCACACCTCTCGGTTTTCTTCCGGTCGCTGTCGCGCGCCATCGAGCACGCGACCGGGCAACCGCCGCCGCCGCTGCTTCTCGTGCTCGACGAGATCGAGCAAGCGCTCGGCGTGCCGCACCTAGGCGTCGGCAAGCGATCCGCGGGTCTGGCCAAGAGCGTCGAGGCGTTCGGAGTGCTGCTGGGGCGGCTCAAGAGCGCCGTGGTCGACGCTTCGGCCGCCAACCGCCAAGCGCCGGTCGGCATCTTGCTCGGCTGCGCCGTGCACCCGATCTTGTGGGCGCCGCTGCCGACCCTGGCGCAGCAATCGATCATGGGCACGTTCCAGAGCGTCTG
>JAYUXI010000134.1:0-1914 GCA_043753085.1 Myxococcales bacterium
CGGGCGAGGGCGGCGGGGTGGCGGCGGCCATGTCGCTGGGACCCTCGACGGCTTCGCCTTTGGCTCGACTCTTGTTCGAAACCACGGGGGCGGAGCTGCGCGACACGACGGCGATCTCGCCGTTGTCGACGCGCAAGATGTCGGCCAGGGCGGTGCGTTCGAGCTTGAAGCGCGCGTAGTCGGCCTCGCTTTCGAGCACGAGCAGCGCCGTCTGCGGCGACAGCACGCGGCTGCGGGTCGACAGGCTGACGATCTTGTCGTCGAGCTTCTTGCGCTCGTCTTTTTGCTCGGGCGGCACCCGTTCGCGTTCGTCGATCAAGCTCTCGATTTCCGCGCCGGCGACGGCCCGCTCGAGCAGCTGGCGCGGGGCCGGGCCGAAGGCGGCGGCTGGTACGGTGTACGGCGTGCCTCGCACGCGTACCCGCAGCGGCGCGCCGGCAGCTTCCTTGCTCAGCCGGGCGAACACCAGCATCTCGTCGCCCAGCTGATGCCCGCGCGCCGTCTTCGGCCAGGACCATTCGGCGCCCTCGATGGCCACCTCGGCGTCGCCCAGTGTGCGGCGGACCAGGCGCTCGGCGATCCGCGCAGCCGGCTGCGCACCGTCGATGACCACGCCCGCGCGCGCCAGCCCGCCGTCGACGACGCGACCGAGGGCCGCGTCGTCGCGCAAGCCGCCCATCGCAATCGCATCGATGCGCTGTACACCTTTTTTTGCGAGCTCCTTGGCCGCGCCGGCCAGATGCGCGCCGTCGTCCGGCCCCGCCGTGGACAGCCCGTCTCCGACCACGACGACGCGCGCGTAGCGCTGCTCGTGGGCGTGCAATGCACCCAGGGCCGCGTGCAGGTTGGAGGCGCCGAGTGGTTGCAGCACGGCCAGCCGCTTTTTCGCCGCGTCGTCGAAGCCGCCGACCTTGCCCTCGAAGAGGGTGGTGGTGCGTTGATCGAACGAGGCAACGAGCAGGGGCACGTCGGCGCCCGCGCCGGCGCGCAGGCCCTGCACCAGACTCTCGACCAGGCGCACTTGTTCGGCCCAGCCCAGCGCGCGCGAGGCAGACGAATCGATCAGGATGGCGAGCGACTCGATCTCGTCGACAGGATTTGCGGTGCCGTCTGCACCGACGGCCGCGTCTTGCACCAGCTCGCGCGCCCCGAGAGGTACGCGCAGCACCACCAGGTTGCCGTCCTTGCGGCCTGGTCGCTTGCCGTCGCCCACTGGCACCAACACGTCGAGGTCGGGCACGAAGTCGGTGCGATGCAGGGTGAAGGGCGCGCCGAAGTCGGTGCGCACGTCGACGTCCAGCGTGCCGATCTTGGGCAGACCTTGCAGCGGCAACCGGTACGACTCCTGGGTCGTCGGGAGCTCCTGCGAGTAGCTCAGGATCAGCTCTTTGGTACCGCGCGCGGGGATGGGAAACACGCGTGCGGAGAACTCGTTGCCGGCGGCCTGCTCGAGCAGCGCGGGATCTTGCTTGCGGTGCAGGAAGTCTTCGTAGGCACGCCGCGCCCGTTGCTTCTCGACGACCTCGCCTTCCTGCAGATGGTCACCAACCTTCATGGCGAACCGCGAGATCTTCGCGCCCGGCGGCAGCGTGATGCGAAACTGGCCTTCGAGCGTGCGGGCCTCTGGGTTGGCGAAGGTGAGGTGCAGCTCGGTGAATGCCAGCGGATCTCGGACCACCGCGTGGGCGTCCATTGCCACCAAGGACAGGCCAGTGCCGTCCGAGGCGGTCAAGCTCATGGGCACCTCGGGATGATCCGAGTTGCGCGCGGCGTCTTGTTCGGCGAAGCGGAACGAGCGCGCGTGGGGAGACGGAATCTGCGCCGACAGCAGCGAGCTTTCGCCGGTACCGCCGTCCGCGGCGCCTGGCCCGGCAGAACCGCCTTTGCAAGCAACGGTCAACGGCAACAAAAGCC
>JAYUXI010000135.1:0-11712 GCA_043753085.1 Myxococcales bacterium
GGTGAATGCCCGGGTGACTGCCGGTCCAGAAGCGGCCCGAGCGCATGACCGAGCGCCTCGTCCACCGTGGCGGGCGCCATCGCGCGGAGCAGCCGAACCACGAGCGCCCGACCCGCGTGCGTCTGCGCGAGGCCGAGATTCTGTTTGGTGAACCTGAACACCGGCCACGCACGCGTCAGCGTGGCCCAGTCGGTGAGGGGAGTGCGCTCGAGCAGCGTTTGCAGCGCCTCTTCCATGAGTGTGCGATGGGCACTGCCGATCTCGGTGATGCGCTCGAGGCGCTGCGGATCCTTGTCGATCTGCACCCGCCGCGCCTCGGGCCAAGCGGTCAGTCGCGTGGGCGGGTCGATCCCGATGAACGTGGCGCTGCCGGTCCACCAGGTCACCTTGGTCTTGGTACGTGCAATCTGCATCATCCGCGCGAAGAGCGTGTGCCGCATCAGCGCCTCGGCCGTGTGCGCCACGTTTGGAACGTGAGCGAGCACCTTGCTGGACAGGCTCACCAAGGCGCGGGCGCGTCGACCCCCGAAGCGCATCGCTAGCTGCGGGTGCGTCGACTGCACGATGTCGTGCAGCGCGGCGAGCATGGCCCATTCGACCGGACCGATCTCTGCCAGCGAGTCGATGGGCGACAGCGCGCGGGCGACGCGCACGCGGGCGATGCCGACGTTGGTCCACGTGGCGCCGTCCGACGGCCGATGGTCGACGCTCATGCTGAAGGCGCGTCGAAAGCCGATCGGCCGTCCAAGGTTCATGTCGCCGCCGAGGACGAGCGGCGCCACGAACGTGGAAAAGAGCCGGTCGGCCAGCTCGGACGGAAGCTCGCTTGCCACTCAGGCGCCGAGTAGGGGTGGGTCTTGGTTCGAGCCGGTCTGGGCCTCGGACAGCGGGAACACGCCCAGTGCCTGGACGCGTACGTCGATCGGCTCGAGGGTGAGGGCCTCGGTCACGTACTGCACGTCGGGTGCGGCGAGCGGGGCGCTCTCCAGCAGCACGGAGGCCAGTGGCACGAAAGCGCCATCGTCGACGGCGAACGCGCGCGTGTCGTGGCGCACGAACACCGCTTTGCCGGTGGGGCTGCCGAGCCCACGGTAGAGCACCTCGGGATGCACGGCGGGCACGAATTCGGTGCCGGCTGGTATGTACAAACCCGGGCGCACCTCGATGTAGAACATGCCGAGTGGAATGGCCTCGATGCCGCCGCTGCAACGAAGGAATGTGCCGGCGTCGGTAGTGGCCACCCGTGCGCGCTCCAAGGTGTCGCGCGGCAGGGCGTACGCGAGCTTGCGCAAGAGAACGAGGTCGTCGCCGGTGAGCCAGGCCGCGGTGACATTGCGGCGCGGCGCGGAGGATGCGACCAGGCGCAGCGGCACGCGAACCGGATCGGCCGCCAGCGTGCGCACGGCGGTGGGCGCGCCGCTTTCTTCGCCGAGCAGGTGCACACGGGCAAAAGCGCGCACGTCGCCAAGCTGTGGCAGGCGCGGAATGATCAGAGGCTCTTTGCCGTTGCCGCGCACCAGCACCAGCCCGAGCGGCTCGAACAACGGGCATGCGCGCAGCGTGATCGGGTGGCGATAGCCCACTTCGACCGCGACGCCCGGACCTGCAGGCATGAACGTGTAGATGCCAGGGGTATTTTGCAGCAGCGGGCGCATGCGCGCCGGCAAGTTGGGCACCTGGAACAGGTAGCGGCGCACCGGCTCGTCGTCGAACGCACTTTCCGGGGGCCATTCGGCCATGCCGACTTCGCCTTCGACCTGCGAGCGAACGAAGTAGTGGATCAGCGCGGGACCGAGACCGCGCTCTGCCAGCAGGTAGCGCGGGCCCTCTTCGCGGGCGGTGGTGGGGTCGACGTGGGGCGACAGGCGAAGCAGCAGCGCGCGCAAGTCGACCGGCTTTTCGGTGCCGTACACCTGGGTGAATTTGTCGTGGTAGAGCACGATCGGCGCGTCCGAGGCGAGCAGTTCGGCGGTGTCGTAGCCGAACGGGGCCTGCGCGTCGCGGTACTGGACGAAGTGCCGACTGGTGCCGGTGAAGACGAACCCGCCGACGAGGTGCGCCGTCTCCGCGAGCTTGTCCATGCGATCGCTGGATTCGGCCGCGAAGGTCAGGGTGAGCTCGCGGGTGCCGAGCTTGGAGCGCACGACCTCGATCTGCAGGCTGGGCAACAGGTCCTCGAGCGATCGTTCACGCGTGTAGACTGCAAATAACGCGACGAGGCGGTCCAGCGACGGGAGCAGGATGAGGCCCTTCGACCCAAGCGCGACGCCCTTGCCGTCGAGCCCGAGACCCGGCGTTCGCAGTCGCGTTTGGTGCAGCGCAATCCGCTCGAGCATGAGGTTCGATGCTAGCTCTAGATCGCCCGCCTGCGGTCGTTCTTCGGCAACGCCAAGCCCAACCGCGCGGAATGTGGTCGCGGCCCGAAACGCTATGCGAGCAACCGAAGGGCGCCCAGCAGCGCTGCCACCACGGTCTCGGTGCGCAACACGAACGGGCCGCACTGCGCTACCGTGGCGCCGTGCTTCGCGGCGAGCGCGCACTCGGCCTCGCTGAAGCCACCTTCGGGCCCCACGTACAGACTCACGGCGGCGTGCGCGTCCAGCGTGCGCAGTGCGTCGCCGGCCGAACGCGTGGCGTGGGGCGACAAAAAGAGCACGAGCTCCGAAGGATCGGCGGCCAGGCAGTCTTCGAGCGAGCGTGGCTCGAGGATCGACGGCACGTCGACCCGGCCCGACTGGCGTGCGGCTTCGAGGGCAATGCGCGCCAGGCGTTCGAGCTTCTTCGCGATCCGGCCTGCGTCGCTGGCCGTGGGAATGGCGCGCTCCGAAGCGCACAGCCAGACTTCACTCGCGCCCAGCTCGGTGGCGTCGCGCACGATGGCGTCGAGCTTGTCGCCTTTGGGCAGGCCTTGCACGACGCGCACGCTGCGCTCGGCTTGGACCTTGCCCGGCCGCAGTGCCGCCACCGCGAAGTCGACCTGCTCGCGCTCGCGTGGCAACGCCACGATCGCGGCTTCACCTTCGAGCCGTTGCGCAGGATCGAACAGCAGGACCGCGTCGCCGACGCGCAAGCGATGGACGCGCGCCACGTAATGATAGAGCGCGCCGGCGCCGGTGAACACGCCCTGGCGCAGTCCGTGAACGGGAACGCGGATCATCGCTCGAAGTGAACCAGCACCCACTCGCCGCGCTGGGCAGTACCGACGTGACGCATACCGAGAGTCTCGTACGCGACGCGGATCTGCGGCTCCTGCGTGGCCAGGATTCCCGAGAGGAGCAGCTGCCCGCCCGGAGCCACCGTGCGCGCGAGCGGCTCGGCCATCGGCACCAAGATGTGCGTCTCGATGTTGGCGACCACGAACGGCCAGCGGCCGGCTTCTTCCATAGCCACGTCGTCCGTGGCGAACTCGGCCGTCAGCGCGTTGCGCGCAGCGTTCTCGTGGGACACGGCGATCGCGTCGGGATCGTTGTCGGTGCCGCGCACGCGGCGGGCGCCGAGCGCGAGGGCCAGCAGCGCAAGGATGCCGCTGCCGGTACCCACGTCGAGCACGTCCTTGCCTTCGAGCGGCAGGCGCCCGAGGGCTTCGGCCACCAGCTGCGTGGTCTCGTGCAGGCCGGTCCCGAAGGCGCGCCCCGGCTCGAGCTCCAGCCAACGAACGCGCTCCGGATCGGCACCGTTCGGGATGGCCGGCTGGGCTTCGGCGAGTGGCACCCACGGGGGACGCACCGCCACGGCCATGCCGTCGCGGGCGCGGGTGGCGAACACGAACGGCTTGAAGTGTACTTTCCACGCATCGCGCCACTCGTCGCCGACGATCTCCATGACTTCGGGCGCAAGCGCGCCTGCCACCTCGGCGATTTCGGTGCAGGCTGCGTCGGCCTGCTCGCGCGAGGAAAAGCTCGCCGACAGCGTGGTGAAACCTTCGCGCCGTCCGCGGGCCAGGGTGGTGTGGTCACGCTCCTCGACGCCGTCGGCGCCCAGCTCGAAGAGCTCGGCGGTGACCCGATCCAGGTCGTCTGCAGCGACGTCTACGTAGACGAACGGGAAACGGGGAGGTTGCATGCATTCACTCGCGAACGACGACGGTGACGGTGGCGGTGGGAGTGCTTGGGGTAGAGGGGGGTGGCTTCGACGATTCGAACACGCCGGCCAGCGCCAGGATGCCCACGAGTGCAGCCGCCCCGACCACTCCGCCGCCGATGGCGACCGGCGCGATCCAGCCGCTGCCGCCGTGTTCCTTCACGGCGACTCGAAGCGGGAGCCCGGCGTCGCCCCGAGACGCGACCGGCAGGCCGGTGCGGTCGAAGGCCTCGAAGTAGTACTCGACGATGGGCCCCTTCACGAAGGACGCCGGAACCGTGGCCGAAAAGGTGGTGAACGTGGCCGCGGCGGGGCGGGATTCGAACCGGCCTTTGGTTCCGGCGCGAACGAACAGCTTCACGTTGGTGACGCGGTGTTCGGGATCGACGATGCCACCGCGCACGTCGAAGCTCTTTTTCTCCTCGACCTGGGCGGGCGCGGAGTGCCGCATGGTGACCGGCGCAGGCGGGCTGGTTTTCTCGATCAAGCCCGGTTTTCCCTCGGATTCCCAGCGTGCCTTGGCGCCGCCGAAGAACTCGCGGAGGCGCGGGGATTCGCGCGTGGGTAAGGTGAAGGCAGGATCCATCACGAAGAGCGCGCGCGCGGCGGCTTCCGCTTCGTCTTTTCGGCCCAGCACGATGTAGTCGTACGCGAGGAATTGATACACGAGGCGCTTGTCCTCGTCGCTGCCGTCGGGGCGAAGAAGGGCGGCGGACAACGTTTGCACGGACTCTTCGTAGAGCTGGTCGTCGTACAGGCTGCGTCCGCGATCCAGCAGCGAGCGCGCGGTGGCGCGCCCCCCGGGAGCCGCGGGAGGAGTAGCGGTCGCCGGCGTGGACGCCTTGGCCGGTGCGCGCCGTTGCGCCATGGCCGGTGCGCTGGCGCACAGCATGACGGCGAAGGCGATGCCAGCACCCGGATGTCGAAGAGACCCCTGCATGATCCCGCCGAGCGTAGTCCGGCGCCGGGGGCCGGGTCGAGTGAATCAGCGCGAAACGAGTGAGGGCTGGACGAGAGCGTCGCGGATCGCCGCATAGTCGCCGGAGCGGCGCGCCAGGACGGCCGTCTCGGTAAGCACATAGGCCGAGACGACGTGGCCGGCTTCGAGCAGGGCGTCGGCTTCTGCATGAACGAGGTGCATCAGCAGCTCGCGCGCGTGGGGTTCCCCGGCGGCCTCGGCACGCAGCACCAGATCGCGTCGCAAGATGGGATCCACGACTACGCGCGCGAAGGCGGAAAAGCCGCGGGCCGGTGCCGCTCCCATGGCGACCAGCTCGGCAAAGCGGCGTTCGAGCGGCGCGCGCTCGCCCGGTGCGGCCTCGCGCAGTCGGTCGACCAGATCGTTCAAGGTGACGTGGAGCCACTGCAGGTCGAGCGCGGTCCTCGCGCCCGGTTCGGTGTCCAGGGCATCTTCCGGATCGCGCGCGCGCCGGCAACACGCGTCGACGAAGGCGAGCCAACGGTCGCGGCGGGTTTCGTCCGGAACGCGCGAGAACACGGCGCGCAGGCGATCTTCTTCAAGCGGTGTCAGCACCGGCAACCGTCCGCAGAAGCCGCGAATTGCAGCGCGAATCACGCCGGCCTCGTCCTGCGTGACCAGCTCGGCAAGCTCGGAAAAGGCGGCGGCGCGCTGGAAGCGGCTGCCGGAAAGCAGCACCAACTCGGCGCGCCGGATGCGGTCGGCAACGGTGTCGACCTTGGCTCCGCGTGCGGTTTCGGCTGCGCGCGCGGTTTGTCCGCCGGCGGCGGCGAGCTCGGCGAGGCGCACGGCCGCTCGGCCAGCGAGCGACGAATCCTGGGTGCTGGCGGCCAGTCGCCGCAGCAGCTCGGCTCGGCCTTCGCCGGGCGCCAGCGCGGCAGCGAGGTACAGCGCGGTCGCGGCGGCCGGTGTGTCTCGCTCGGCGTCGCCCCAACGGCTGCGTTCGGCCTGGAGCAGGATCCGCGCGAGGTTCGGCTGATCGCGCAGCGCCAGGCGATGGGCCAGCGCGGTGACCCGTTCGGTGTGGGCCCCCGGCTGCGCCGGCCACGTCGACAACAGCTTGTGGAATGCCGGATCGTCTCCCACCTCGGCGGCGCAGCGCATGGCCGCGAGGTGCGCGAGGGCAGTGTCCGGGCTGGGTGTGCGTTCGGCGAGCGCGCGGTACGCGTGTAGCCCAGCGCGCGCGCCCGCGGCGATTTCGATGCGCTTGGCGCCAGCCAGCAAAAAGCTCATGCCCCGCGCCCGCGATCGGTAGAGAGCCCCAGCTGCGGCACGCGGGAGATGGCGTGCTCGATGCGTTCGAGCTCGTGGTCCATCTCGGACAGCTCCTGCACGCTGTCGGCCACGGTCGCGCCGCCGGCCCGCTTTTCCTTCACTGCCCCGAGGCGTGGCTGCACGTCGCTGGTGAGCCATGTGGCAATGCGATTGAGCTCGGCCTGCCGGAGCCGGCGCAGCTCGGCGTCGCCATCGACCTCGAGACCAGCCAGGCGCCGTTCGAGCTCGGCGATGCGCACCGCGATGCCGAAGGCGAGCCGCTCGGCGTACCTGGGGTCGCTCGCCGACACGATGCTGAGGCGTTCGATGGTGAGCGTTTCGTACACCGCTTGCAGCTCCTCGTTCGCGCGGGTCCAGCGTGCCGAATCGGCTGCGGCGAAGGCTTCTCGCGCGCGATGTTGCAGGCCCTCGATGCGCCGAATCCACTCGTCTTTGCTGAGCCCGGCGGCGTCGCCTTCCATGGCCAGCGCCGTGCGCCGTGCTCGCGTCAGGTTCTGCTCGAACAGGTAGAGTGGCGGCTGCATCCCGTCGCCCGCGGGGGTCCCGTATTCGTCCAGGATGCCGCGAAGACGCCTGCAGAGTGCATCGAGCTTGTCGGGGTCGATGCGATATGCCTCGCGGATGCCGAACACCAACCAGTCGACTTCTTCGCCGATCGACTTGCCTTCCTGCCCCAGCAGCGAATGACGCGATCGCTCGGCCTCGGTGAGGATTGCTTCGACGTATGCGGCGGCCAGGTGACCTGCGCCTTCCGCCGGCATGACCACGGCCTTCACCTTCGTGCCGGCCACCTCGGCGGTGGCTTCGATCCGCATTGCCTCGTCACACGTGAGCGTGAGCTCGACGGGGCTGCCGACCTTGATCTGCCGATCGATCTCGACCACGATCGTGTCGAGCGGCAAGCGGTCCTGCAGCAAAGGCAACACCACGCTGCCGCTCTGGTCGGCGGTGTAGAACAGCTGGCTCGAGCGCGCGGGAAGGCCGGTGCCGCGGCCCAGCAGCACGCGGCGCTCGCGGCTCTGCCCACGAATCACCTCCACCGAGATGTCCTTCGCCAGCACGCTGGCGCGCGTGAGCTGGGACGGCCGCGGCTTGGCCTCGCTGCGGTGAATCTCGAACGGGACCTCGCAGAGGGGCGCGCCTAGCGTGGACTGGTAGGCGGCGACGAGCGTGACGCTCGCCGCGTCGGTGTCGGGCAGCGGGACGGTGAGGCGCAGCGGCCCTTCGGCGCCAGGCTTGGGCAGCGCGGCTTGGGCCAGCAATTGCTCGCCCGACCAGAGGGCCAACGTGGTGGCGCCCTCGGGCGCGTCCGGCCGGAACGCGAGGCGGACCTCGCGGCCCTTGCAGGCAAGCGGCGACAGGACCGTGAGCGCGGCGCTGCCGGCTTCGAAGCGGGTGCCGCTGAGCACCGCCGCGTGCACGGCGGCTCCGAGAGCGACGCACGCGTCGACTTCGGCAACGAGGAGGACCTTGGACCGGGTGTGCTCCACCAGCGAGTGGCGCACCATGCGTTCGACCAGCGGCAGGCGCGTGGAGCCGCCGACCAGGATCACGTGATCGATCTGCGCGAGGCCAATACCGGCCGTATCCTGGCTGCGGGCGAGAGCACGCTCGCAGGCGCGGAGCGTGGTGTCGACGAAGCTGCGCACGATGGCTTCGTATTCGGCGCGCCCGAACTCACCCTCCAAGGCGACGCTCTCGCCGCGCTGGTCGACGAGAACCTTCGAGCTCGAAAAAGCCGTGACCTCGACGCTGGACAGGGACTCCTTGATTTCCTGTGCAACATGCACGAGCTTGCCGAAGCGCACGCGGTCTTCTTCGTTGCCCCGCACGTCGAGGTCGAGTGCGTAGCCGCGTTCGACGAGCAGGACGCGGAGGTGCTCGGCGAAGCGTCGGTCGAGGTCGTCGCCGCCGAGGAAGTTGTCGCCATCGACGGCGAGCACCTGATACTCGCCGTCGACCGCACGCAGCACGGACACGTCGAACGTACCGCCGCCCAGATCGTAGACCAGGAAGTTCGAGCTCTCGGCGAGCTCCGGCGCGCGCCACACGTGGTAGATGGCCGCGGCGGTGGGCTCTTGCAGAATGCCCAGCACGCCGATGCCGGCCAGCTCGGCAGCGCGGCGCGTGGCCTCTACCTGGGGTGCATCGAAGTAAGCAGGCACGGTGATCACCGCGTCCTGAAAAGATGCTTCGCCTTCCTCTCGGCTCCGGTGCAGAAACTCGCGCATGCGGTCGGCGAGCTCTCCGAGAATCTTCGCCGATACTTCTTCGGGGAGCAGAGCGTGGGGGCCCACCGCCACCGTTTCCCGCGAGCCCATCTTGCGCTTGATCGACTCGACCGGAGGAACCGGGTTGGCGCGGCGCAGGCGCGCGGCGTTGCCGACGACGAACTGCCCCTTCTGTTCGTCCCAGGCGAGGGCCGACGCGACGGTCTTGCGACCGAACCGATCGGAGTACAGCCAGATGCTGCGCTCCGACGGCGGCACCATGGCGATCTCGGAGTTGGTGGTGCCGAGGTCGATGCCGACGGCGCGGCGAAACCGCACCGTCACGGCAGCACCACCTGGGCAAGGTGGGCGAAGGCGGAATCCTCGCGGAGATCGATGTGGCCCGCCGCGGCACGCGGGGCCGGCCCGATCGCGTCCCACTCGAGCGGAAAAGCCGGGAGCGCCTTGCTGTCCAGCGGGTGCGGCGGCGGCTGGAGCAACGCCGGCGCGGCGGCGGCGGGCAGGGGCCGTGCCAGCGGCGGCAGCGCACCGAGCACGAGAGCGGCACGCGTCTCGAGCTTGCCCGTGAGCATCTCCCAGATTTCGCGCAGATGCTGCCGCTCCTCTTCGGACGACGCGTCCTCGATCCGCTCGCGTAGGGCGCGGGTCAGCTCGGGCAGCGTCGCGGCGATGTCGAGGTCGAAGCGCTCGAATGGGTTCACGGCCATGCCGGCATGCTACCAAGAAGATGCATGGTGGAAGGGCCCAGGATCGGCATCGACGACGCGAGGCTGGTCGCGCTCCGGGAGCGCGCCGCGGGTGCGGCCGTGATCGGTGCACTTTCACCGGCACTCGGCGCGGCGGCTGGCGCAGCCGCGCTCGCCTCTGCGCTGGCCGCAGAAGGTCACGATCTCGACGCGGCCGCCCACGGAAACGGTGTCGAGCTCGCCCGCCGGCTCGACTTGGCGGTTCTCGCTCATCGCACCCCACTGGTGCTTCACGTGGTCGCGGTGCTGTTCGATCGGTGGGCCGGCGAGCTCGAGGCGGGTCCGGATCCGGCCGTGCTCTTCGTCGCTACGTCGCTGCGACGCCGCGCACACGAGGCCTGGCGCTTGCTTGCCCGGGAGCGCACGTACCTGCGCGAACTGCTCGGTCGCATCGCCAAGGTCGACGAAGCCGATGCCGTGGATGCCATCGTTGCCGGCCGTGCCAGCACGGTCCTGGCCGAGTGGGCACGGCAGGCGCAGCCGGCCTTGGTCGCCGGCAGACCGCAGGGCGCCGTCCTGCTGCGTGTGCTCCGCGAGCTGGAGCGCGATGCCGAGCTGGAACCCGAGGCACGCGAGCTCCGCGAATCCCTCATCGACGCGCTGCTCGCGCCGCTTCGCAACGAGGACAGCGAGCGCTCCGCCGGTCGCGCGCAGATCCCCGAACGCATCGCAGGTCTTACCGCGTGGGCGCGCACCTGGCACGCGACCGAGGGCGATCCGTACTTTGGTCTGCGTACGCTCGAGCGCCTCGTCGATCTTGGCTGGGAGCTGCGCTCCTCGGGCAAATACCCCTTGCTGCGCGAGCTGTACGCCCCGTTTCGGCCCATGCTCGAGATGCTCGCCGCGGAGGTACGGCGCGGTGGGTCCGCCTCGTCGTACGCGTCGCTCGTGGGTGACGGATTCGTGCAGCTTGCATCTACCGATCCCACCGCCCTGGCCCAGATCGCCACCTGCGAGCGCGCCCTGGTGATCTGCCCGCGCCACAAGCTCGCCGAGTCGATGCTGGCGTTCTATCTGGCGCAGCGTGGCATCGAGCTCATGGTCGCCGCCAACGACATGCTCTCGCCCGCGCTCGCCATCCAGCTCGAGGGCTACCTCGTGCGCGCGAAAAAACTCGACCCGAACGACGCGCGGCTGCAGGTGTTCGCGGCTCGTTTTCGGGCCGTCACCGGCCGTTCGCCGTAGCTGCTCACTTCACGTCGTAGTACCGGCGAGCGGCTGGGACCGAATGCAGCAGCGCCGTGCGCTCGCTCGGCTCGGCCGGTATGGTCTGCCCGGACTCGAGCATCATTCCGGTGAGCATGCCGCCGTACACACAGCCGGTGTCAAGACCGGTGCACCATGCATGAATTTGCAAGCCCGCGCGTGCGTCGTGGCCGAACACCACGTGGGGTGGTCCCTGATACAGCGTGCCCCACGGAACGGCCTCGGCCGCGCCGTCGGCGCTCTTCACGTGGCGGATGGTGACGAGCACGTCGGCGGACTGTTCGCTCCACGGCAGGCGGGGATCCATGCCGGCGTGCACCACGCGGACGCCGTGCTCCGGTAGCTCCAACGTGACCGGCGCGTCTTCCAGGTAGTCCCAATCGGCTTCGGACAGCTGGTCGGCAGCCTTCTGGTGAGCGGCCCCCAGCCGCTTCGGGCTCGCCGCCCCGGGCTGCCCGCCGTTTCTGCGATGGCGCCAGTTCAGCAAGTGGGCTTCGTGGTTGCCGCGCACGCGCAGCGCGCCCCGCTGGCGCGCCAGCTCGACGACCTTGCCGGACTCGGGGCCGCGCGCCACCAGATCGCCAACCAGCACCAGGCGGTCGGCAGCGGAAAGGTTCGCGGCGTCCACCAGCCGCGCCAGCTCGTCATGGCAACCGTGCACGTCTCCGACGAGAAAAGTTCGGCCCATGCGCGCGTCAGAATCCGACTTCGTCGAAGCGCATACGCTTCGGGATCACCACGATGCCGTTGTCGGTGACCGCAAACCGCCGGCGGTCGGCTTCTTGGTCGTATCCGATCTCGATGCCAGCGGGGATCTCCACGTCCTTGTCGATGATGGCGCGGCGGATCTTCGCGTGGCGGCCGATCTTGACTCGCTCGAACAGCACGCTGTCCTGGATCTCGGCGAACGAGTTCACGCGGCAGCCGACGCTGAGCACGCTGCGATGGATGCGCGCACCGGAGATGATGCAGCCGTGCGACACCAGGGAGTCGGTGGCGCTGCCGATGCGCGCCTGCGACTCGTCGCGGAAGACGAACTTGGCCGGCGGCTGGTGGGTGTTGGCGGTGCGAATGAGCCAGCGGTCGTTGTACAGGTTGAAATGTGGCTCGATGGCGATGAGGTCCATCTGCGCTTCCCAGTACGCTTCCACCGTGCCGACGTCGCGCCAGTAGCCGCGCGACTCCGGCTTCTCGC
>JAYUXI010000136.1:0-1912 GCA_043753085.1 Myxococcales bacterium
CGCCGGGGCATGCAGGAGCTCGCCCGGATCCACTGCGTGCCGGCTTCCAGCAACTCGGCGATCTTGGTCTGCAGGGACTGCTCGTCGTGTCCGGTGCCGACGTACTCGACGGCCAAGGGCGGTGCCCCCGCGATCCATCCGACTCGACCGGTGACCCTGACCGCCACGTCCGGCGCGCGCAGTTCGCTGCACTCGGCAGGGACGCAGCCGGTGTCGCCTCGGAAGACACGTTCACGCGGGGAGCGGGCCCACGTACCGGGCCCGTGGTCGCAACAGGTAGCCGGCCATGCGTTGCTCCAGCACGTGCGCGATCCAGCCGGCTAGTCGCCCGCACGCGAAGAGGGCCAATGCGGCGCCCGCCGGCAGGCCGAGTGCGGCGGCCAGAGCGACCAGGCCCGCGTCCAGGGTAGGGTGCTCGTGCGCGCGCAGCGCCATCGCGTCGGCAACTGCCACGAGCGTGCGCACGGCGCGCGCTCGCGGTGCGATTCGCGCGGCGACCGAGAGAAGCCGCGCGCCACGCGGATCGCCTGCAGGATACAAGCGATGACCGAAACCAGGTACTCGCTCGCCGCGCTCGAGCCGGGCAGCCACGATGGCGACGGCGCGCTCTGGGCGCTCGATGCTGGCCACGAGCGCCTCGACCCGCGCGGTCTCACGGCCGTGCAGGGTTCCCGACAACGTGGCGAGCGCCGACACCAGACAAGCGGCTAGGTTCGCTTCTGCCGAAGCTGCAATGCGCGCGGCGAACGTCGATGCGTTGAGCTCGTGATCGGCAGCCAGGATCAGTGCCGCCTCCACCGCGCGTATGGCCGTTGCGGTGGTGCGACCACCGAGAGCGAGCAAGAGCGCCCGCGCGGCTCCCGTCGCTTCGAGGGATGCATGCACGGCTGCCGTACCGCGCGAGAGTGCGCTCGCTGCGATCAAGCGACGAACCAGCAGCGGAGCCCGGCGCCGCGTGACCTCCAGGGTCTCTGCGCGCGGCTCGCTGGCGGCAAAGCTGGCTGCGGCAAGCAACATGGCATCGAAGGGCTCTGCGCCGGCTCGGAGCGCGCTGCGTAGCGCCGCACCGCGCATCCCGAAGTCACGCTGCGCTGGCACCTGGTAGGGCGCATTCCACAAGAGTGCGCAGATGTCTTCGAAGGTCGAGCCGGCGTCGACCAACTCGATGGCGATCGCGCCACGGTAGATCGGGCCGCGGGCGTCGATGGTGCCAACCTGCGTCTCGAGCACCGGCTCGCCCCAGCGCAACGCTCCCGCAGCCACGGCGCCGTGACCGGCGCGCGCGCCACTGCGGGCCTTGAGCCGCTCGACATCGTCCTGTGCGTAAAGTCGTGCTCGCGAAGTGCCATCTGCGACGCTGCGCACCAGGCCGCGGCTCGCATAGGCGTACAGGGTTTGGCGCTTCACGCCGAGAACGCGCGTGGCCTCCGTCGCGTTGATCCAGCCGCGCGCTGCATCGACGATTGCAGTGGCTTGATTCATGAATCCATCCTGGTTGTGCGCACCACGTTGCCTACGTTGATCAACAGTATCGAAAGGATAATAATCATGGACGCAAAAACCAAGGTACGGGCAGCAGGGCTGGAAGACGTGGTGGCGGCAGTCACTCGTTTGTCGGACGTGGATGGTGCAGCCGGACGGCTGGTGCTGGCCGGGCGACCGGTCGAGGAACTCGCGGGCGCGGTCACCTTCGAGCAAGTGGTGTTCCGCCTCTGGCACGGACGGGACGCCACGTCGGACGAGGCGGAGGCGACGCAGCGCGTTCTCGGTCTGGCCCGCGAAGCTGCGTTCGAGCGCCTCGACACCCTGGGTGACGCGTTGTCGTTGCCTGACCCGATGGACTCGCTGCGGGCGGCCACTGCGCATCTGGCGGCCAACGAAAGCGATGCCGCGTCCAGGACGGAGCGCTTTC
>JAYUXI010000137.1:0-4881 GCA_043753085.1 Myxococcales bacterium
CCGGTGTTGGACTTCTTGGTCTTCGGGTGGAAGTTGAAAGGATAGTTGGCGCGGGTTTCCATGCCCTTGGCGCTGGCCGGAAACTTCAACGTCTTGATCACGCCGACGATGCACTCGCCCAGCTTGGCGTCCTGGATGGTGGTCTTGGCCGGATCGACCTTCGGCTCGGTGACGGTGCCGCTGGGGTCGATGACCCACGCGATGGCGATGTCGCCCTCGAGTGCGGGCGTGGCCTTTTGCGCGGTGTCGTAGCAGGCGCGCGCAGCGTCACGCTTGGCCTGGACGGCGGTCATGATGTCCTCGCGGCGGCGGCCCGGCTCGCCGGTGGGGCCGCCGGTCTGCTGCAGCTCGGTGCCCGCGCCCGCGTCCGCCGGTAGATCGCTGGTGGTCGACGGGGTCCCGGGATCGGGCATCGAGGCAGCGGGCGCTGGCGTCGGTGTGGCCGGTTCGGGAGTCTTGCCGCCGCAGGCAAGGGCCGAGGTAAGCGCGACGATCGAAGCAAAACGAGCTGCAACTTGCATGGATTCGCCCTACCAGGTCGCTCCGGCGCGCGCTACAAACCGTCCCATGCGGCTGTTGGTTCTGGCACTCTCCGCGGGCACGGCAGTGGCCGCGTGCGAAGGCACGCTCATCGCCCCCACCGACTGCGGCGAGATCCCGGCCGGCGGCTGCATCGACAAGGGCAGCACGGTGGATCAGTGCGAGGACCGCAGCTGCGCGGCGCTCTACGCGTGCCACGCGCTCGATCCTGTCGAGCCGATCCGAGGCGCATGGGAGCCCCAGCGCGAGTGCCCTGCCCGGCCCGCGCCCGAGCTCGATGCCAGCGCGGTCGACGCGGCCACCGAAGCCGGCCGGGGCCGCTCCGACGCAGCGTTCCCCCCCGACTTGCCGTCCGGTGCGTTCGGCGGTCCAGACTGCGTCTCGCTCGAGCTCCCCGACTGCGCGCTCGCCGTCGGCTACGGTTGCACCACCAACTGTTGCGGCTGCGAAGAGCTGTTCGTGTGCGCGAACGGCGGCTGGGATTCGTGGGGCACGTGCGTGGAACACACGCCACAACCGCACTGAATCCTCACGATGCCTTCACGTAGGGATTCCACTCCGGAAAGCGGCCAACCTCGCCGCGGAGGACCTGCGCCACGAACGACCACTTCGGCTGGAACGGCCGCCGCATGAGGTGCATGTTCGCTTCTTCCGGAGTGCGCCAGCCCTTGCGCAAGTTGCACGGCATGCACGACGCGACGAGGTTTTCCCACGAGTCGCGACCACCCCGCGAGCGCGGCAGCACGTGGTCGATGTTGAGCTCGCGTAGACTTGGCTTCTTGCCGCAGTACTGGCAGCAGTGCCCGTCGCGCGTCATGATGTTCTCGCGGGTCAGGCGCACTACGTTGCGCGGCACGCGCTCGTACCGCAGCAGATGGACCACGCGCGGTACGCGAAGCGTTCCGGACACCAGCGGGATCGCCGGCTCGCCCTCCGGGGCTTCGACCAGGCGCCAGGTCTCGAAGTCGTATTCTTCGCCGTGCTCGTCGACAGCGTGCGCGGCGCCGCCATACAGCAACACGACCGCGCGCCGCACCGTCGTGAGCTGCACGGGTTGGAAGTAGCGGTTCAACACCAGAACCGGCGAAGCAAGCACGTCGGTCACGTGGTGCGAGTGTAGCAAACCTGCTCCGCGGCGCCCTGGGTGGTGGGTGTTGCTCGCGCGCGTGGCGACCGCTACGCTGCTCTCATGGAAGAAGTTCCGCCGCGTCGCCGTCATCCGGACGAAGTCGACGCCGAAGAGGGCGGCATGCGCCGCGGTCTGTTCATCGTCGTACCCCTGGTCATGGTCGCCGGCGCGGTGTGTGGCGTCGTCATGCTTGGCCTCAAGGACAAAGGCATCTACGCCAAGCCGCTCGACGAGCTCGTGAACGAGCAGGCCAAGTATGCCGGCAAGCCGGTCCGTGCCGAAGGCACCCTGGTGCACGGCAGCATGCAGAAGCGCGACCAGCCCTGCGAGTATCGCTTCACCATGGAGCGCGGCGCCGTGCAGGTCCCCGTCCGCTTTCCACAGTGCATCGTCCCAGACACCTTCCGCGACGTGGCCGGCACCGATGTGGCCGTCACCGTCGAAGGCAAGCTCCTCGCCGACGGGCACTTCGAAGCCACCAGTGTGCTGGCCAAGTGTCCGAGCAAGTACGAAATGAAAGAACGCCAGGGCAAGGGCGAATCGATGCCGCACGCGGCCCCGCAGATGTGATGCGACGCTTGTGGCCGTCGGCGCGGCCCCATAACCTACCCCCGTGCATCGCCTCGGCGCCTTCGCCTTCACGATCGGACTGACGGCAACTCTCGCCGCCACGGCCGTCCCAAACGTTGCGCTCGCGGGCGACGACCTCGGATTTGCCGGCTGCAACGCCAAGCCTACCAAGACGGACACGGCCGAGGCCAAGCGCAGCTACGAACGAGGCAAACGACTCTTCGACGAGCGCGATCGCGGCGCCATCGATCTGTTTCGCGCGGCGTATGTTGCAGACTGCACCAAACACGAGCTGCTGGTGGTGCTCTCCTTCGCGTACCAGAGCGACGGGCAGCTCAAAGAAGCGCTCGTGGCCAGTGAGCTGTACCTGAAAAAACGCGGTGGCTCCCTCTCCGCCGAAGACCGCCACACCGTCGAAGAGCGCATCGCGCTGCTGACGCAAAAGCGCAAGGAGCAAGACGCCGATGCCGCCGCCGCCGCCGCGACCGCGCCGAAAGCCATCGTGGTGGCGCCCCCGGCGATGCCACCACCGCGCGCGGAGGCGCCCGTGCACCACTCGCCGCTGCCCTGGGTCCTGGTCGGGATCGGTGCCGCCGCAGTGGTCACCGGCGCGATCCTGTTTCCCGTCGGCAGCGCCCTGGTCCCCGACTCCTGCGAAGGGCTCGGCCTGTTCAGCCCCAACAGCCGCAGCACGTGCACGGCCAACCCCGGCGTGGATGCTACGTCCGACACGGAAAAGGCCGGCCGGGGCAAGGGCTTGCGCCTGGGCGGGTTTCTCTCGATGGCAGCCGGCGGAGCCGCCGTGGCGGGCGGTCTCGTCTGGGCCGCGGTCGACGCCGCGTCGTCGCCCAGCAGCACCACGGGTCGGCGCCGCATCGTTCCGATCTTGTCTCCGACCGAGCTCGGCATCGCCGGCACCTTTTGATCGCCGGCCCGTCCCCGGGGGGGCGACGAACCTATGGTTCCCCGCGCCGGGCCGTGTAGCCTTCGTCGGTCATGACCGCGCGCGTTCCCTCCCGATCGATGCCGCCTGCCGTGGGGCAGAGTCGCGGCAAAGAGGAAATCCGCGCGGGGCTGGTCAAGCCGTACTTGCTCCGGTACCGCCACGAGAAGGGCGAAGCCGCATACGCGACGCTGCTTGGCCGCGCCAGTCTCGACCTCGCCGACGTCGACAGTGAGCGCGCCTGGCTGAGCGAGCGGGACGCCCGGCGGCTGCTCGTGCTCTTGGTCGAGGCGTACGGCACGCGTGGGGTGCTCCGCGAGCGCGGTACCTGGGCCACCCACCCCGAAGCCCTCGGTATGTGGATGCGCATGCTGCGTACGGCCAAGCGCCCGCGCGACGCGTACGAGTACCTCGCGGCAAACGTGCGTGAGCTCACCCGCATGGGTGTGTTCGAGACCAACCAGCCCGGCGTCTCGAAGATCCAGGTAACCTACACGCGTCGCGACGAAGAGGACACCGGCGGCGCCCTGCGGCCAGAGTACGAGTCGCTGTTCTGCGCGGCGCGCATTGGCGAGCTCACCGGCTTCCCGCGCATCTGGGGTCTGCCGGGCGGCGCGCTGCAGCACACCAGCTGCATCGCAACGGGCGGGGCGACCTGTGTCTACGAGGTCTCGTGGGAGCCCTCGCGCCCGAAGCTCCCCATGGCCATCGGTGTCGTGGCAGCGAGCGTGTTCGTCTTTGCGGTCGGCGGCGGCCTCGCACTCGACTCCACCGCGGCCGCGCTTCTGTGCAGCGCGCTCGGCATGGCGATTGGGCTCGGCGTGGTGTTCGCCCTGGAGTTCGTCCGACAGGGTCAGCGCCGCACCGCATTCGAAGCCCATCGCATCGCGGCGCTGGAGCGCGGGCTGGAGCTCAAAGGCGAGCTCGGCACCGCACCCGGTGGAGACTTGCTGGGCACCGTGCTCGGCGGCAAATATCGCATCACTGGCAAGCTCGGCGCCGGCGGCATCGGCGTCGTGTACGCCGCCGTCCACGTCGGGCTTGGCCACGAGGTCGCGGTCAAGGTGTTGCGCGGCGCTGCCGCCAAGGACGGCAGCGAAATCGCGCGCCTCCGCCGCGAGGCGTACATCCAGACCCACGTCGAGAACCGCTACGTGGTGCGCGTGCTCGATCTCGACCAGCTGCCGGACGGCTCGATCTACGTGGTGATGGAGCGACTGCACGGCCGCACCCTCGCCGACAAGATGGCCAAGGACGGCCTGGTCGGGCCCGGCCTCGCGCTGAAGGTTCTGGCCGACGTGTGCCGCGGTCTTGCCGCCGTGCACGACAAAGACGTGGTGCACCGCGATCTCAAGCCCGGCAACATTTTCCTCTGCGACGACGGCACCGCCAAAGTGCTCGACTTCGGCATGAGCAAGCTCGCTTCGGCCGAGGCCCTCACTCAAGAGGGCTACACCCTGGGCACGCCGGAATACATGGCTCCCGAACAGTGCATTGGCGCCGCCGTCGAGCCACGGACCGATCTGTATTCGCTCGGCGTGGTGGTGTACGAGGCGATGACCGCGCAGCTGCCGATCTCGTCGCCCGACCGCCGCGAGCTGCTCGACCTGCACCAACGCAAGGTGCCAGAGTCCATGCGCATGCTCCGCCCCGATCTGCCCATCCCCGCGGAGCTGGATCGGCTGGTGATGCAATGTCT
>JAYUXI010000138.1:0-4879 GCA_043753085.1 Myxococcales bacterium
CAGAATCCTGGGCCGACACGCCCGCGAAGGCCGAACGGTACGGACCGCGCCCGAGCAGCACGGTGTCGCCCACGCTGAGGGTGGCTGGCGTTTCGGGAACCTGAGGCAGGTAGGCCACCAGGCGTGCTCGGTCGCGCGGCGGCATGTCCTGCAACCGTTGCCCGTTGCACGAGATCGTCCCGGCGCAGGTGAGGCCGGGCGGCACCAGGCTCGCCAGCAACGAAAGCAACGTCGACTTGCCGGCACCGTTGGGGCCCAGGATCCCCCAGAGCTCGCCCCCAACCCCGGTCCAGCTCATCCGTTCGAGCAGAGCCTTCTCGCGGATCTTCCCGGACAGTCCGTCCACACGGAGATTGATTGGCGGAGTGGCACTAGGCATCATGGGCGCGCGCGCAGCGGATCATCACCCAGGGACCGGAGGCTTCGACCCACGAATGTCGCAACGCATCATCAAACGGTACTCGAATCGTAAACTCTACGACACGAAGGACAGTCGCTACGTGACTCTCCTGCAGATCGCGGAAATGGTTCGTGCCGGCGAAGACGTCCACATCATCGACAACAACACGAAAGACGATCTCACCGAGGTGACCCTCGCGCAGATCATCTTCGAAGAGCAGAAGGCCAACCAGAAGAGCTTGCCGCTGCAAACGCTCAAGGATCTGATCCACCAGCGCACGGAAAAAGCGCTGTCGTCCTTGCGCGAGGGTCCGATCGGCCGGCTCATCCCCGGCGGCGGCACCGCGGAAGAACAAGGCAACGAGGACGAAGGGGCCGCCGCCCACGCCACCAGCAAGCCCACGTTGATGGATCAGGCCAAGGGCACCATCGAGGACTTCCAACACCGCATCGACGACCGCGTCCGCACCCTGCTTCCCACGCTCCTGCCATGGCACGAGCTGGAAACCAAGGTCCGTACTCTGTCACAACGCGTGGAAGAGCTGGAAAAGCAGCTCGCGGACCGCGGAGACGCCGGCAACCAGTAGAGCCCGGCTGGAGCGCGTTTCGCCGTTTTGATCCCATCAGGAATGAAGGAGCCCGGCGTCCGGTTCCGTTCATCGAGGAAGCCGAAACGACCCTTCGCTTGGAGATCCCGACCCCATGAACGCCCCCGTCATCGCAGACTCCGCCGCCGCCGCCGCCGCCCTGGCACTGGCAACTTTCGAGACCGACGTCCTGTCGCACCTGGACGCGCTCCACGGCGCCGCCTGCCGGCTCACGCGCAATTCGTCCAGCGCCGAAGATCTCGTTCAGGACGCAGTGATCAAGGCGCTGCGGGCCCGCGAGCAGTTCAAGACCGGCACCAACCTCAAAGCGTGGCTGTTCCGCATCCTCACCAACACGTTCATCAACCATTACCGCCGGGTCGGGCTCGAGCGCGCCACTGTCGCCGGCGCGGACATCGAACCCGTGGCCGAGGGTTGGATCAGCGCCGACACGCTACGGCAGCTGCGCTCACCCGAAGAAGTCGCCCTGCTCCCGATCGTCGAAGGCGAAGTGCAGCGCGCGCTCGATGCGCTCCCCGCCGAGTTTCGCATGGCGGTCATGCTGTGCGACGTGGAAGAGTTTTCGTACGAAGAAGCCGCCGAGATCATGAGCTGCCCGGTGGGCACCGTCATGAGCCGATTGCACCGCGGGCGAAAGGCGCTCAAGTGCTCTCTTCTGCAGCACGCACAGGAGCTCGGGATCGTACGCAGCCCCGCATCCGGCAACTCAGAGGCCGTCAGCCTCGACGCCTACCGAAACAAGGTCGCAGGCTCGTCGGCTGGCGCCGGCCGAAGGAGTCCGTCGTGAATCACACGCACATGAAAGCCTCTCGCGAACATTGTACGAAAACGTTGGGCCTGATCGGCCCCTTCCTCGACGGCGAGCTCGATGCCGCCTCCCTGGTCGACGTCGACGCGCACCTATCCGGCTGCAGCGGCTGCCGTGAGCACGTCACGTTCCAGCACGCGCTGAAGGTCAGCCTCAAGCGCGTCACCGTGCACAAAGCGCCCGACGCCCTGCGCGCTCGTCTGCAGGCCGCGTTCGCTGCCGAACGAGCCGCCACCGCCGTCGTGGTGGAACCTGTCGCGTCGCCGCTTTCGCTGATGCCAGCGGCGCAGAAGTCGGATCTGGTGCACGTGCCCCGCCGCGGTCACGTCGCTCGAAGGGGCCTGCGCAAAGTCGGTCATATTGCCCGTACCTGGGTGCCCGTCTCTGCCGCCGCCGCTGCGCTGCTGTTTGCCTATTCCACCCGCCGCACCGCGCACGAGGGCCAAGCGCGGATCATCCCGCGCGGTATTCTCGGTGACATGGTGGCCGAGCATTCGCACCCGCTCCCGCCCGAGCGCACCGACCCCAGCGGCGTACGCGCTCTCGAGCGCTACGTGGGCGTACCGGTCAACCTGCCGTTCGCCAACGCCCAGAGAAAGGCGCGCCTCGTGGGGGCCCGCATCACGCCGCTGCAGAGCGAGCGGGCCGCCATGTTGCAGTACGAGGTCGATCGAGGCGGCAGCACGCCGCAGCGGGTCAGCGTGTTCATCTACGATCCCGCTCGCATCCACGTCGACGGCGACGAGCCGATGAACGCAGTCGGCGCCTCGCGCGTGGGCCGGCAGAACGGCTATTCGGTCGCGGTCACCCAGCACAACGGGATCGGCTACGCCGTTGCCAGCGACCTCGATCCCGAGATGACCGCGGAGCTCGCCAACAACGTCGAGTGACGCAGTCGCTCCGCTGCTAGGCTGCCGGCCTCGCATGCGCATCCTCTACGTGATGGACCCGATGGACCGGGTCGTGCCCGACAAGGACACGACCTACGCCTTTTTGCGCGCCGCCGAGGCACGCGGGCACGAGAACTTCCACGCGCGCGCCACCGACGTGTTCGCGAAGACCGGCGCGATCGGCGTGCGCGCCACCCGGCTCACTGGCTTCGGTTCGTATCCCGCGGCCGAGCACTCGTGGAAACACGGTGAAGCGGTCGACGTGAACGTCGCCGACTTCGACGCAGTGTTCATTCGCAAAGATCCCCCGTTCGATGCAGAATACCTGTATCTCACGCACCTGCTCGAACGAGTCGTCCACGAGACGCTGGTAGTCAATCGGCCGCGCGGCCTGCGCGACGCCAACGAGAAGCTGTACACGCTGCACTTCGCCCAGTTCATGCCCAACACGCTGGTGGCGTCGGATCCCGCGCGCATCCTCGCATTCGTCGCCGAGGTCGGTGGCGCTGCGGTGCTCAAGCCGCTCGACGGCGCCGGCGGCAGCGGCGTGTTCATGCTCCGCGCCGACGACAAGAACGCGCGGGGTCTGGTCGACATGCTCACGCTCGAGGGTCGCCGCCTCGCCATGGTGCAGCAGTTTTTGCCGGCGGTCACGGCGGGTGACAAGCGCGTGCTGCTCATGGGCGGCACGGTGCTCGGCGGCATCAACCGCATCTCCCGCAGCGACGACTTTCGCTCGAACATCCACGTGGGCGGTCGCGTCGAGCCGGTGGAGGTGACCCGCGAAGAGCGCACGCTCATCGCTACCATTGCCCCTAAGCTGGCCGAGGATGGCCTCTATTTCGTCGGCCTGGATCTCATTGGCGGCAAGCTCACCGAGGTCAACGTCACCTCGCCCACCGGAATCCAGGAGCTCTCTATGCACCTGGGCCGCGACGTCGCCGCCGACGTGATCGAGTGGGTCGAAGTGCACGCGAAACGGTAATGCCGATCACGCTTGCGCTCCGGGGCACCAGCCAAGAGTCGGCCAAGCTCACTCTGGAAGGACCGCGCATCGTCCTGGGACGTGGGCCCGGCAGCGACGTGCGCATTCCCGATGCCAGCGTGAGCCACCGCCATGCCACGATCCGTGCAGAGCGCAGCGACTACGTCTTGGTCGACGAAGGCACGGTGAACGGCACGTGGGTCGGTGGGGTTCGGCTCGCCGCCGGCTCGCCGCGCTTGTTGCGCAACGGCGACTTGATGCGCCTTGGCCGCGTCTGGATCGAGGTTCGGTTCGACGCAGCCGTGCCCACCGCAGATCTCGCGGCCGCGACGCGCGACCTGGCGTTCGCACTGGTGGCCGGGGCACTCGATTCCCTCGGCGACGACGTGACCACGCGCGTGCGCATCGTCGAAGGCCTGGACACCGGCGAAGAGCTGCGGCTCGACGAAGACGGCAAGAGCTACGTGGTCGGTCGTGGCGACGACTGCGATCTCGTGCTTTCGGACGAGGATTCCTCGCGGCGGCACCTGCTGATCACGCGGCGGGCCAGCATCGTGTACGTGCAGGACCTCGGCTCCAAGAACGGCGTGGAGCTGGGCGAGCAGCGCCTGCCACCCGGCCGCGACCTGCCGTGGCGCTCGCACACCATGCTGAAGATCGCCCGCACCGTGATGGCGCTCGAGGATCCGGTGGCGCTCGCGTTGCGGGACATCGAGTCCCAGAGCGACGAGAAGATGACCCACGAGGAGCAGGCGGCGCCGCCACCGCCGGCGCCGCTGGCCAGCACCCGTCGTTCGGACGTGGTCCCGTCGTCGTCGTCGCCGCGTGGGCCCGCGTCGGCGCACGGTCCGCCGTCGTCGCGCGAAGCCAACGCCGCGCCCATCGCGGTGGTTCCACCGCCCATCGCGCCCCTGGTACCGCGCGCCAAGAAGAGCGCGCTAAGCCGGGCCGACTGGGCCATCGTGGCGACGGCCGCCTTCGTGCTCGTGACCAGTCTGGTCGGGCTGTTCTTCCTGCTGCGCGGCTAGAGGTACGCTGCCGAGCGTTTCGGGCGGCGGCGGCATCGACGTGTCGTTGGCGCGGCGGCGCGGTGTGCCCGGCGGGTATTCGAACGGGATGCCGGCGAGGGGAACGGCTTCGAGCTGCTGCGCGAGCATCGCCGCCGACGCTGGGCGATCGACGATCTTCT
>JAYUXI010000139.1:0-4867 GCA_043753085.1 Myxococcales bacterium
TCGAGCTCGACTTCGCCATCGATGGGCGAGGCCGCGCGAAGAGCAGCATCGCAGGTGCCGGCACCACGATCCACGTGCCTGCGCTCACGCGCTGCATGGTCGACGCGGCCAGCAAGGTCACGTTCGCGGCGATCGGCGGCAGCGCCGACACCACCGTGCGCTACCCCATCCGCTTCAGCCCGGACTGAGCGCGCCGGTGACCGACGCGAAGCTCACCGCGTCCTACAGCAGCAACCCCAGACGCAAGCTGGCGTTGAAGCCGATGCCGACGTTCGACTTCGAGGGATCGCCACCCAGAAGCAGGAGGTCCGTGCCGGCACCAACGCCGACCAGCAGCGGGCCTTTCACGACGTAGTCGAGCGCCACGACGACTCCGGTGTAGGCGCCCTTGGCGGTGGCGGGGCCGCCACGCTCGACCGCGACCGAGTAGCCGAGGTGCGCCGTGGCCGAGAGGTCGTAGTTGGTCTGCGGAAAGTGGATGCCGACGAAGGGCGCGATCTGCCAGAGCGTGAACTCGCTCAGCGGGTGCACCCGGCCACGCAGGCCTACCGAGAAACGCTCCCAGCGGACTCCCGCATCGACGCCGAGCAACCCACCGACAGCGGCACCTTCCGGTGAGGGCCGCTTGCCACGGAAGGCGCGCAGGTCGGCAAAGGAGAGCCCGAGGTCGGCCTTGAACCAGGGATGGGCCGGCCCGAGCTTGGCCGCCAGTCGATCTTCCGCGAAGACGGTTGCCGGAAGCAGCGCGAGGGCCCCCACGGCGACGAAGAAAAGAGCACGCATGCTCCACCGTACCGCGTTCACCAACGGGTCACCGCGCGAATCGCCGCCGTGAGCTTCTCGGCCATGACCGTGTGTGCGGCCGCGCTGGGGTGGCCGTTGCAACCGATGCCGTCGCGGGCAAGGTCGTAGTCGTCGAACTGGAAGAAGTGTACGTTCGCGTCGACGGCTTGCCGTTCGGTCACTGCACTCTGCACGCGTGTCACCACGAAGCCGCGCTCGGGGGCCGCCACCGCGAAGATGTGGGCCGCGGGGTAGTGGGTGCGGATCCGCGCCAGGAAGGTGACGTAGGTGCTGGTGAAGTCCGGTCCCGGATCCGCCACGTTCCAGGTGTCGTTGGTGCCCAGGTAGACGACGACGACGTCGGCCACGTACGCGCCGAAGTCCCACGTGTCACTGGTGTCGCTCGCGCGGGTTCGGCCGTAGAGGTCCGGCATCGTGGGCAGCGGCGGGTTCGCGTTCGGCTCGCCGTAGTTCAGGCGCAGGCCGCGGCCGGACCACGCCACCGCCGAATACCCCGCGTTCAGCGAGCGGGCGGTGACGGCGGCAAAAGATGCCGCCCCGTTTTCGGTGACGGCGCTGAAGTCGCAGCCGGCGCCGGCGCCGTTGCCTTCGTCGCCGTAGCCGGCTGTGATCGAGTCGCCGACGAACTCCATGCGGCGGGTAAACGGATAGGCGGACGGCACGAGCGCGCCGTCTTCGACGAGGAAGCCGAGAAACTGCACCGTGGAAAACAGTGCCTCACTGCGCCGGAACACCTCGACGACGTGACGGCCGGGCGGCAAGCCAGTGGCCAGCAGGTACGTGTCGGTCGCAGCGGCGAGGCGCAGCAAGCTGGTGGTGACGCCGTCGATGGTGACGCGGAACTCGGTGTGCTCGCCCTGGCCATCGGGGATCAAGGTCTCGGCGAGCCGCACCGAGATGCCGGTGCCGTGGAACGTGGTGACGATGGAGGCGCCGGACCACTCGAAGCGTGGCCCCTGCGGATCGGTGAAGTCGAACCGGCCCACGAAGTGGATGCCGTCGTCCGGGCCGGAGTCCACCGCCACGTCCGCGTCGGGGCCCGAATCGGAAGGGAGCGCCGCGTCGGGGCCCGAATCGGAAGGGAGCGCCGCGTCGGAGCCGCTGCTGCTGTTGCCGCCGCTGCTGTTGCTGCTGTCGCTAGAGGACGACGATTCGGTACTGCCACGGCTCATGCTGGCGTCGGCAGGATCGCCGCTGGGCGAAGACGTCGTGGGGACGCCGGGTTCGTCGTCGTAGTCGCCGCCGGAGCACGCCATGAACGAGGATGCTGCGAGGGCAACGAAGGAACCATGCAGAGCGACGACTGATCTACGCACACGGGGACTCACGGGCATTGTGTTTACGGCCTGGAGAGATATCAGGTTCTGATGCACGCAAGCGTACGGCGATTCGATCTCACCGGGCGGGTGGCGCTGGTCACCGGGGCGAGCCGGGGCATCGGCGAGGCGATCGCCACGGCACTGGCCGAGCACGGCGCGCACGTGGTGATCTCGAGTCGCAAGCAGGCAGAGTGCGAGCGCGTCGCAGCCGGCCTCCGGGCGCAGGGGCTCCAGGCGTCCGCCCGCGCATGCCACGTCGGCGATCTCGACAAGTTGATGCAAACCCTAGACGGCGTGGCCGCCGAGCACGGCCGCTTCGACATCCTGGTGAACAACGCGGCGGCCAATCCGTACTTCGGACCTGCAATCGACACCGATCTGGGCGCCTTTCAGAAGACGGTGGACGTGAACCTGCGCGGCTACTTTTTTGCCACCGCGCACGCGATCCAGAAGATGAAGCCGCACGGCAAGGGCGCGATCCTCAACGTCGCGTCCGTCAACGGGGTGCGGCCCGGCGAGCTGCAGGCCATTTACTCGATCACCAAGGCAGGGATCTTGTCGATGACCCAGGCCTTTGCCAAGGAATGCGCCACGCTCGGCATCCGCGTGAACGCCATCCTGCCCGGCATCACCGAGACCAAATTCGCCTCGGCACTCACCCAGAACGACGCCGTCCGCGAACTGCTCTTGGCTCGCATTCCGATGCGGCGCATCGCCGAGCCAAGCGAAATGGCGGGGGCCGCCGTGTACCTCGTGTCGGACGCATCCAGCTACACCACGGGCGCATGCCTGGCGGTGGACGGCGGCTATCTCACCTGACTGTCGCAGCCGACGAAGACGCCGACGCGACAGATTCACGGCCGTGCAGGCTCACGTGATCTTGCACCACGTAGACGAGGCGCTCTCACTCGCCGCCACCAGCAGGCGGTGACAGCACCGTTCCGGGGCGGGCAAACGGCGCCACCCCCTCGGGCACGTCCAGCACGTCGAACACGAGTGACTCGCCGCTCTTGTTGCCTTCGTCTTCGACGTCGAGCAGCGCTTCGACCGCGAGGTTGGCGGGCTCCATCGTGCGCAGCGCGAGGTCGATGCCGATGATCCCCGCGGCGATGGGCGGCAAATAGTTTTTCAGCAGCGGATCGGTGGCGGCGTCGCGGTTCTGCTGGTTCATCGCCCGGTTGTAGAGAACGGCGCCGCCGAAATCGCCTTCTTCGCTGGGCGGCGCGCCGGAGATCGCCATCACCGTGCCGAGGTCCTGCGCGAGCTCGGCGAAGTCGTCGGGGGTGATGATCCCGGTCAGCCGCTGCTTCGGCTGCAGCTTGACGGTGCGCTCGAGGCCCGAAAGATTCGGGACGATCTCGTCTTCGCGGACGATCGAGGTCGCCGGGAAGTACACGACGAATTCGTTCCACGGGTCGACCAGGAGGTCGACGGTGTGCGCCACGTCGTCCAGGTTGACCAACGTGTACCGGATGGTGACGCGCGAATCTTTCGACTCGTAGAACGGCTCGCGTGGATAGGGCGGAGCCGCCGCGGCGAGCGTGCCGAGCTCTTCTTCGGTGCCGCTCCGGATCGGGAACAGCATCGGCAGCGACACCTGGTAGTACTGCGTTTGCCCGTCGTCGATGAACGGAGCCAGCGTGCTCGTCATGCCGAGGCGCACCGGATCGGCCACCACCGCATCCTTGGCGCACGCAGTGACGGCAAGCGCACCCACGCACATGGCGGAGACGAAGAGGGTCAGCGAACGAGCTCGGCCACGCGAAGTCGGCATGCCGGAAGTCTACCTCGGCTGCGGGCCGGGCCAACGCTTGGTTGGCAAAGGCGCCCGGGTCCAGTCCTGGGGCCCGCCGTTACGCGCCAGCAGGCTTGCGCTTCGGCGCCAGCGCGTCGAAGGTGCTGAGCACTTCGAGTGTGGCAGCCACGGTGTCGTCCGGGGTGGCTTGCTCGAGATCCCCACCGATGCCGGCGATCACCACGGTGATGTTGTCGGTTCCGCCCCGCTCGTTGGCCAGGTCGACCAGCTGTTTCACGGCGAGCTCGGGCCGACCCGACGCCGTGATCACGTCGCGAATCTCGTGGTCTGACACCATGCCGGTGAGGCCGTCGGAACAAATCAGCAGGCAGTCGCGATCGCGGAGCTCCAGCTTCACCATCGCCACCTTCACGTCCTTCTGGTGGCCCACGGCCTGCAGGATGACGCCGCGGTGCGGAGAGACCGACGCCTGCTGCGCGTCGATGACGCCGCTGTCGAGCAGGGTCTGCACCAGGCTCTGGTCGCGCGTGATCAGCGTGAGCACGCCGGCGCGCAGCAGGTACGCGCGCGAATCACCGACTTCGGCAATGTAGGCGACGCCGGCGCGCACGAAGGCAGCGGTGAGTGTCGCGCCCATTTTCTTGTTGTCCGCTTCGCCCTGCTCGCGCACGGCGGCGTGGGCACGCTGGATGGCGTCGTTCATGAGTGAGTCTTGCGGTGTGTCGGCCGGCGCTTGCTGCATGGACCGCGTCAGGGTCTCGACGACCAGCGCGCTGGCCACCTCTCCGGAGCGGGCGCCCCCCATGCCGTCCGACACGGCGAGCAGCACGCCGCGCTCGCCCACGTCGAAGCGGGCGTGCGTGGCGCCGTCGAGCAAGGCGCCGCCGGTGAGGTCGGCCACGACGAAGGCGTCTTCGTTCTTCTTCCGCACTCGGCCCACGTCGGTGTGGGCCGCAACGCTCACGTAGAAGCTGGCGAACGGTGGCGG
>JAYUXI010000140.1:0-11671 GCA_043753085.1 Myxococcales bacterium
CACCGGCCGCGCGCGCAGCATCGTCGTGGTCGCCACCAGCGACGTGCCGGCGCTGGAGCGCTTGCGCGCCGCCCAGGTGGCCACCGCGTACGCCGAGTACTTCCGCGACGAAGGTGCGAAGGTCATGCTGATGGTCGACTCCGTCACGCGCTTCGCCCGCGCCCAGCGCGAGGTCGGGCTGGCAGCCGGCGAGCCCCCCGCGCGCCGCGGCTACCCGCCGAGCGTCTTTGCCATGTTGCCACGACTGCTGGAACGCTCTGGCCAAGCCGCCCGTGGCTCGATTACTGCAGTATACACTGTTCTCGTCGAGGGCGGCGACATGGACGAGCCCATTGCCGACGAGGTGCGCGGCATCCTCGACGGCCACGTGGTGCTGGATCGCACGCTGGCCGGTCGGGGCCGCTACCCCGCGGTCGACGTCACGAATTCGCTTTCGCGCGTCATGAACGGCATCGTCGGGACGGAACATCGCACCGCTGCGCGCACGTTGCGGCGGCTGCTGGCCACCTACGAGCAGAAACGCGATCTGATCCAGCTCGGCGCTTACGCCAAGGGATCGGATCGTGAGGTGGACGAAGCCATCGCCAAGATTGCTCGCATCGAGAGCTTCCTGCGCCAGGAGCCGACGGACCGCGTGGCGTTCGACGAAACCATCGAGCTTCTGCGCGAGGCGGTTGCCTGACATGTCCGTGCAAGTTGCAAACGTGCGGTTCGGCTACGCCGGTGATGTCCTCTTCGACGACGTGACCTTCGCGCTCGGGCCCGGCGAGCGCGCCAGCCTGGTGGCTCCGAACGGAGCCGGCAAGTCGACGCTGCTGCGCGTGGTGGCTGGCGAGGTCGCCCCCGACGCCGGCACCGTGCAGATTCCCAAGCACCTGTTGCTTTCGTTTTACCGGCAGTCCCACGAGCACCGCACCGAAGGCGACGTCATGACGGCGCTTCTTTCTGGTTTTGGCGACATCGTGGCCCTGCGGCAAGAGCTCGAGGCGGCCCGGGCGGGCGCCGCCAGCGGCTCGGCCGAGGTCCTGGCGCACCTCGCGGCGCTCGAAGACCGCTATCACGTGCGCGGTGGCGATGGGCTCGAGCACAAGGTGGCTGCCATTGCCACCAAGCTCGGCTTCACCGATGCCGATCTGGCGCGTCCGGTGGTGTCGCTGTCGGGCGGCGAACGAGGCCGTCTCGAGCTTGGCGTGGCCCTCGCTCAGGAGCCCGATCTGTTGCTGCTGGACGAGCCCACCAACCACCTCGACCTCGACACGATCGGTTGGCTCGAAGGATATCTGCGTGGTTTCCGCGGCGCGCTGCTCGTGGTGTCGCACGACCGTGAGTTCCTCGATGCCGCCACCACCCAGACCCTCGAGCTCGGGCGCCGCGGGCTGCGCGTGTACCATGCATCGTATTCGCGATACCTCGAGCTGCGCGAAGAAGACCTCGAACGCGAACGGGGCGTGGCCGAGCGCCAGCGCGACTTGGTCGCGAAGACCGAGGACTTCATCCGTCGCAACATCGGCAGCCAGAAGACCAAGCAAGCGCAGTCACGGCGCAAGATGCTCGACAAGCTGGAGCGCGTCGAAAACCCGGAAGACGTCTGGCAGCTCGCCGAAAAAGTCGCGTTTCGTTTCGCTCCCGCGCAGCGCAGTGGCGACATCGCGCTCGAGGCCAAGGGGCTTGCCGCCGAGCGGGGTGGGCGCGTGCTGTTCGCCGACGTGGACTTGCTGCTCCGCCGAGGCGACCGCCTCGGCATCGTCGGTCCGAATGGCGCCGGGAAAACCACGCTGCTACGCATCCTTTCTGGCCGCTCCAAGGACCCGAGCGACGAGGGCACGGTACGCCGCGGCACCAACTTGCAAGAGGGCTACTACGACCAGCACCTCGGCGATCTCACGCCGAAACACACTGCCATCGACGAGGTGCGCAGCGTTCGCGGCGACTTTACCGCCGAGGCGGCGCGGCAGTACCTGGCGCGCTTCCGTTTCTACGGCGACGATCCGCTGCGGCAGGTCGCTGGCTTCTCTGGCGGCGAGCGCTCGCGCCTCGCACTGGCCAAGCTGCTGCTCGAACCCAAAAACCTGCTCTTTCTCGACGAGCCCACCAACCACCTCGACATTCCGGCGGCCGAGATCCTCGAGGAAGCGCTGGTGGGCTTCGAAGGCACGATCATTCTGGTCTCGCACGACCGCCGCTTCTTGGCGAACGTCACCACGCGGCTGCTGGTGGTGCGCGACGGCGCGGCCGAGCTCATGCCCGGCGGGTACCGGGACTGGGTGCAGCAGGGGGGCGGATTCCAACCGCAAAAGGTGCAGAGTGCACGTGGCAGGTCGGTTGCGCCGGCGGCGCCGATGGACCCCGCAAAGGGGCGCTACGCGCAGGACAAGTCCGTGCAACGCGATCTCGAGAAGAAGAGGCGGCGCGTGGCCGAGCTGGAGGAGCTCATCGAATCGGGCGAGCAGCAGATCGCGGCTCTGAAAGAGCAGCTGCGCCTGGCGCCGGGCAACGACTGGGAGAAGCTGGCAAAGATGGCGGCGGAAGAGCGCGCACTCGCCGAGCGAGTCGATACCATGATGAAACAATGGTCCCGTTTGTCGGAACAAGTGTCGTGAGGCGCGCGCTCTGCACGCTCTGCCTGGTGCTCGCGGTCGCGGGCTGCAAATCGAAGGACCAGTCCGCGGAGCCAGCGCCCATCTCCGTCCGCGACGACCGCACCGATCTGCTCTTCGTCTGGATCGACGAGCTGGGTGAGACCCACGTCGAGGTCGCCGTGGCAGCCGTACCGGGCGCCCACCACGACATCGTCCGCGTCATCGATCCGAACGTGCAAAGCACGAGCGACCGGGTCGTGCTGGTCACGCTGGCCAGCAAGGCAGCAGACGGAAGCTACGCCACCTACGTCGTCCCGAGAGACGAGTTCGAAAACGTGGCGATGGCGCGGCGCAAGGAGCACGGCGTGGCCTTGGTTCCGTCGGTGGGAGCGCAGAAGCCCGCGCGCGCGGGCGCCACCGACCAGGGCACCACGCGGCCGGCGGTGATCATCTACGGTGCGGAGTGGTGTGGGCCCTGCCACCAAGCCGCAGCCTACCTGCGCCAGCGCGGCATCCAGTACGTCGAGAAGGACATCGAGAAAGACGAGAGCGCCAACAGGGAGATGCGCGCCAAGCTGCGCGCCGCAGGCCTCTCGGGCGGATCCATCCCGGTGATCGACGTGCGGGGTCGTGTGCTGCAGGGCTTTTCGGCGAGCGCCATCGAGTCGGCGCTCGGCAAGGGCGCCTGAGCGCCGGTCACTTTCCAGACTTGCGCGCAACGATCCGTCCGTAAAGCTCGCGCCGGGGCCGCTGCGCCCAGGCGGCCAGCTTGTCGGCGATGGTCTTGGGGTGGGTGCCCGCAGCGAGCTCCTCGTCGATGCGTGCATCCAAACGCGACTCGTCGGGTGCCTGCTCTTCCGACTCGGCCACGAAGGGGCCGAGCACGACTGCGACTTCGCCGCGCCACTCGCGCGGGGCCGACACGTCGCGCAGAGAACCGCGCACGAACTCTTCGTGGATCTTGGTGATCTCGCGCGCCACGCACGCGAGCCGCTCGGGTTGGCGTTCGGCCAGATCCCGCAGCAAGGCCTCCGTGCGATTGGCCGCCTCGAACAGAATCGTGGTCTCTGGTGTATTGCACACGCGGCGTAGATCGGCCTGCCGCGAGCTGCCGTCGCGGGCGAGAAAGCCGAAGAAGCGGAAGCCTCCGCCACCGGCGAGCCCGCTGCCTACCAGCGCCGCCAGCACCGCCGAGGCGCCGGGCAACGGCACGACGGCGATCCCTGCGCGGATCGCCGCGCGCACCAGCGAGTCGCCTGGATCACTGACCGAAGGCGTGCCGGCATCGGTCAGCAGCGCCACTGACTCGCCGCCCGCGAGCGCGCGCAAGAGCCCGTCGACCTCGCCCGCGCTCGAGTGCGCATGCAGGCTGGCCAGCCGCTTGCCCGAGATTCCAAAATGCGTGAGCAATGCACGCGTGCGACGGGTGTCTTCCGCCGCCACCACGTCGATCCCGCGCAGCACCTCGAGGGCGCGCAGCGTGAGATCACCGAGGTTGCCGATGGGCGACGCGACGACGTAAAGGGTGCCCGACACTGCCAGATCACGAAGAGGTCAGAGGACCTCGGCGCCTTCGCCGAGCTCGCGCCGCAGGTATTCGCGCAGTCGCGTGGTGACGCGCTGCTCGAGCTGGCGGACGCGCTCGCGCGAGACGCCGAAGCGATCGCCGAGCTCTTGCAGGGTGAGCGGCTCGTCGGCCACGAGGCGCTCGTCGAATATGGCGAGCTCCTTGTCGCGGCCGATGAGGGTCTTGCGAAACTCGCCGAGGCGGTCGCGCAGGATCGAGTGCAGCTCGCTGCCTTCGGCTGCCAAGTCGGGACCGATGTTGTTGCTCGGCATCATGTCGATGCGGGAGATGCTGCGGCCGTCGGCGTCGCCTACGGGCGCGTCCAGAGAGCGCTCGCTCTGCGCCAGACGCACGTCCATTTCGGCCACGTCGGTCTCGGTGACGCCGAGCTCGCGCGCGATGTCGGCGTGGCTCGCGTCGATGCCGCGGGCCTGCAGCTCGGCGCGCTTCTTGTTCAGGTTGTAGAACAACTTGCGCTGGGCCTGCGTGGTGCCGAGCTTGACGAGGCGCCAGTTGTTCAAGATGAACCGCAAGATGTACGCGCGGATCCACAGCGCCGAGTACGACGACAGCTTCACGCCGCGGTACGGGTCGTAGTGTTTGACCGCCTGCATGAGCCCGATGTTGCCCTCCTGCACGAGGTCCATGATGTTCTTGTAGGCGCGCCGGTATTCGTAGGCGATCTTGACCACCAAGCGCAGGTTCGACGTGACCAGACGCGCTGCGATGCCTGGATCTTGGGTCTCGAGAAACTGCACCGCGAGGCCCTGGGTTTCTTCGGGCGTGAGTCGCGGGTGCTTCTGCACCTCGCGCATGTACGTGGCCATCGCGTCGAGGCGAGCCAGTGACTTGGGCGACGAAACCGTCGGCGAGGCACTCGAGAAGGGCTCCGACTTGTCGTCGCCGTCTTCGTCGTCTTCCTCTTCGTCTTCGTCTTCCGACTTGGGCTCGGCCACCGACATCACGTCGTTTTCGTCGGCTTCGCGCGAGTCTTCGGCGTCGTCGCCGTCTTCCGGATCGAGCTCGGCCTCGGCTTCCTCGCCCGCCTCGCTGGACACGGGTGCTTCGTCGACGACGTTGGCTTTCTTGCGCTTGGTTGCTGCCACAGGACGGCCTGTCTACTCGAAACGACGGGCGACCCACGCCCTTTTTTCGTGCCGCAGCGTGGCGGAGACCGAGACGCGCTTCCTCTTGATTGTCTGGGTCCGCTGCGCAAAGAAGAGGAATCTTTGGTGCGCGGCCCTCGGCCCGAGGCGCACGGGGAGAATCGAAGCTACACGCCATGCGTGACGACGCCCCCCCTTCTTTGCCCTCCGATGCGGTCGACGCAGACCGCGACGGCCCCTTCGCGACCTACGCGGGCGTGTTTTCGTGGGCCGAAGAGGTGGCCCGCGCGATGGCGTGGTACCCGGAGCTCCACCCGAAGTCGGGCGCAGTGGTGTTCTTCCCGCGCGTCGCCCCGAAAAGTGCGGAAGATGCCGGCCAGCGCATCGAGTCCGAGCTCCACGTTCTGTTTCCGTTCCGGGTGCGGCCTCTCGAAGCGCGGCTCGTGGTCCCCGCCGGCACGTTGCCGCTCGACTTCCGCAACCTTCGCCAAAAGCTGTACGATCCCAGCGGCGCTTTGGAGATAAGCACCATTCTCGAAGGGTTGCCGTCCAGCTTCCGGCTTGGCGTCCACGACGAGGTCGAGGAGCTCGCCTCCGCGTCCTCGCCCGATGCCCTGCGCACGACCGCGCAGGAAGCGTTCGAGCGCGGCCTCGCCCTCGAGCTTGCGTGGTACAGCGCGTCGGAACCGCCGGTCGACCCCACCGTGGCCGGTGCCGAAGCGGCTGCCGTGGCCGATGCGCTGGTCGCGCTGGCCACGGTCGGCGAGCTGTTCGCCTGGTCGGACGACAACGCCTACGTGAATCCGCACGTGCCGGCCCAAGGCAACGAGCCCAGCAAGCGCGTCGTCGCCGAAAAGCGCGCCCGGGAGCCAGTCCGCCGCGAGTCGTGGCAAGAGTCCGAAGCGCCGGCTCCGGAGCTGTCCCCGGCCGAGCCGCCCGCGCTGCCAGCTCGCGCTCCCGTGCCGTTTCCACGCACGCCGCTGCGCAGCTCGTCTTCCTCGTCCACCGCGGCCGAGGCGCCGCACGAGCTCGTCGCGGGCGTACGGGTGCAGGTGGCCGGTGGCTCGTTTTTGGGGCGGCTGGGCGTGGTGCAAAGCGTGGACGTGGCCAAGGGACAAACCCGGGTCCTGTTCGGATTGCTGGCGGCGAGCATCGCCTCGTCGGATCTGGTGGTGGTGCGCGCGCCCGGCAAGCGCCCACGGCTCTCTTCGTCGCACCGTCGTCTGCCGCCGAGCAAAGAGTGATGGCGTCTCCCGGATACTCGGTCGGATCGCTGCTCAACCAGTTTCGGCGCAAGCAGCTGCAGTTCGGGCTCGGCGCGGCGATGCTGGCCGGCTTCCAGTACGCGATGAACCGCATCGACTGGGCGTCCAAGCACGCCATCGACGAGATTTTCGGCAGCGAGCGCCCACACATCCTGCGCATCGTGCTCGGCCTCGGCGCGCTCGCCGTCGCGGCGTTCGTCACCCGCGTGTCGTCGCGCGCGCTCATCTTCAACGCCGGCCGCGACGTCGAGTACGACCTGCGGCAGTCGCTGCTCGCGCACCTGCACACGCTGGGCTCGGCGTTCTACCGGAAGGTCAGCGCTGGCGACATCATGAGCCGCGCCACCAACGATCTGCTGCAGGTGCGACTCCTGTTCGGCTTCGGCGTGCTCAACGTGATCAACGTGGTGTTCGCGTTCGGGAGCGCGCTGCAGGTGCTGCTCGCCGTGTCGGTTCGCCTCACCGTCGTCTCGCTGCTGCCGCTGCCGTTCCTCTTTGCGCTGTCCCGCTCGTTCTCGCGCAGGCTGTATACTGCAACGAAAGGCAACCAGGAGGCGCTCGCGGATCTGTCCGAGCGAGTCCAGTCCAACCTGTCGGGCGTGCGCGTGGTGCGTAGCTTCGGCCTCGAGCGCTACGAAGAGGGGCGCTTCGCGACCTCGAACCTGCGCTACCTCGAAGAAAGCCTGCGACTCTCGCGTCTGCGCGGCATGTTGGGCCCGATCGCCGGAGCCACCAGCGCGCTCGGTCAGCTCGCTTTCTTCTGGTACGGCGGCACGCTGTTGCTGCGTGGTCCCGAGCAAGGCGGCCTCACCGCCGGCGCCTTTTTCGCATTCTGGCTGGCGCTCGCGCGGATGACCTGGCCGATGGTTGCCCTCGGCTTCTCCATCGCCATCGTCCAGCGTGGCCGTGCCAGCTGGACGCGGCTCGAAGAAGTGTTCGACGCGCAGCCGGAGGTCACCGGTGGCAGCGTGCCGCTGCCGGATCCGGTGCAGGGTGCCCTCTCGGTGCGACACCTCGAGTACTCCATCGTCCAGCAGAAGCCGGGCGCCCCGGCCGAAGACGTGCCGGTCTTGCAGGACGTCAGCTTCGAGGTACCGCACGGCACGTCGGTAGCGATCATGGGGCGCACCGCCAGCGGCAAGAGCACGCTCGCCGCCTTGCTCGCGCGGCTCTTGCCCACGCCCAAGGGCACGGTGTTTCTCGACGGCATCGACGTGACGGATCTGTCGCTCCGGGACGTGCGCGGGCACATCGGCTACGCGCAGCAGGACGCGTTTTTGTTCTCGACCACCGTCACCCGCAACGTCGGCTTCTCGCTGGACGATCCCGACGCAGCAAGTGAGCTCGTCGAGCACGCCGCCACGCAGGCGGCCATTCACGAAGAGATCAGCACTAGCCTGCCCGACGGCTACGACACCGTGGTCGGGGAGCGTGGCGTGCAGCTTTCGGGTGGCCAGAAGCAGCGCGTGGCGCTCGCGCGTGCGCTGTTGCGATCGCCGGCCATCCTGGTACTCGACGACCCGCTCTCCGCGGTCGACGCCAAGACCGAGGCCACCATCCTCGAGTCACTGGCACAGCAGATGCGCGAGCGGACGCTGGTGCTGGTCACGCACCGCGTGGCGGCCGCGCAGCTCTGCACGCGCATTTTGGTCCTCGACGCCGGCCGCATCGTGGAAGCGGGCACCCACGACGAGCTCGTGCAAAAGCGCGGCATCTACGCGCTCTTCGCCGACGAACAGCGCGCTCAGCGGGAGCTCGAAGCGCTGTGAGCGAGCCCAAGCCCAAGACGCCGAAGAGCACGCAACAAGGCAACGCCGAGTCGAAGCTGCGCGCCTTCCACGAAGAGTCGGCCATCGGCAACGTGGTCGACCTGCGGCTGATCAAGCGGCTCTTCCCGTACCTGGGGCCGCAGCGCAGCTACCTGGTCGCGTCGCTGGGGATGCTGGTGGCGCTGTCGCTGCTGGGTCTCGTGCGTCCGTTGATCATGGGCCGCATCGTCGACGAAGCGGAGCTCGGCAACGGCGACAACCTGCGGCGCTACGGGCTCACGCTCGCGGCGGTGGTGCTGGTGCTGCAGTTCGCGAGCTTCGGCCAGCAGTACATGATGCAGATCGCCGGCGCGCGGGCGATGGCGGCGCTCCGTACCGACGTGTTCGGGCTGCTCCAGCGGGTGACCCTGCGGTACTTCGATCGCACGCCGGTCGGCCGCCTGGTCACGCGCGCCACCAGCGACGTCGACGCGGTGGGCGAGCTGTTCGCGTCTGGCGTGCTGAACGCCGTGGGCGATCTCGTGTCGCTGGTCGGCATCGTCGGCATCATGCTGTGGCTCGACTGGCAGCTGTCGCTGATCGCGTTCGCCACGCTGCCGGTGGTGCTGCTCGTCACCAACTTCGTGCGCAAACGCTCGCGCGAGGCGTTCCGCGACATCCGCGCCAAGACCGCCCGCTTGAACGCCTTTCTCAACGAACAGATAACCGGCATCGCCATCGTGCAGGCGTACGCACGCGAACAGGCCACCGCCGTCGAGTTCGACGAGATCAACGAGGCGTATCGGCAGGCCAACAAGAAGGCGATTCTGTACGAAGCCGTGCTCGACGCCGCCATCGAGATGGTCGGCACCGTGTGCATCGCCAGCATCCTGTTCTGGGCCGGGCTCGACCGCGTGGGCAGTCGCCAAATCCCGTTTTCGCTGGTGGTGGTGTTCACGCAGTACATCAAGCAATTCTTCGAGCCGGTGAGCATGCTCGCCTCGCGCTACACCATGTTGCAAAGCGCGCTGGCCGGCGCCGAGCGGGTGATGGGCTTTTTCGACCAGGCCGAGCTGGAGCCCGGCGCGCTCGCCGTGGCCGAAACGGGCGGAGACGACACCGAGGCCCTTGCGCTCGACCACGTCACCTTCGCCTACAAGGCGGGCCGTCCGGTCCTCGACGACGTGTCGCTGGTGTTGCCGAAAGGCTCGAAGGTGGCGTTCGTAGGGGCCACCGGCGCGGGCAAGACCACCGTGACCAGCCTTGCCTTGCGCCTTTACGAAACCAGCGAAGGCTCGGTCCGGGTGATGGGCAAGGACGTCAGAAACTATGATCCGAAGGTGCTGCGCGACCAGTTCTCGGTGGTGCCGCAAGACGTGTTCTTGTTTGCGGGCACGGTGCTCTCGAACCTCACGCTCGACAGCGGCGAGGTCACGGCAGCGGAACGCGAGCGCGCCGAGCAGGCGCTGATCCGGGTGGGCGGCACCGGCATATTGCAAAACCGTGGCCTCACCGCCCGGGTCGACGAACGCGGACAGAACTTCAGTGCGGGCGAGCGGCAACTGATCGCCTTTGCGCGCGCGCTCTACCGCGACGCGCCCATTCTCATCCTGGACGAAGCCACGGCCAGCATCGATTCCGACACCGAGGCCAAGCTGCAGAAGGCCCTGTTCGAGGTCATGGCGGGGCGCACGGCCATCGTCGTGGCGCACCGGCTCTCCACGATCCGCGCGATGGACACCATCTGCGTGTTCCACCGTGGCCAACTGGTCGAAAAGGGATCGCACGACGAGCTGCTGGTCAAGGGCGGGGTCTACGCGAAGCTGCACCGCCTGCAGGTCGCCGCCGAGGCCCGAGAAGAAGCGGAGCAGCTCCCGGCAGACAGCACCTTGGCAGGGGCCGGCGCAGCATGACCTCGTAGTCAGCTTCCGGGCCTGCTAGACCGCTTTTCGTGGAATCTGGTAAGCAATTGCCTCCCGCGTCCGCGCGTTCCGAAGCGGACGTGGAAGGCGCGTTCGATTCCGAGCTGCGCATCCAGAGGCCGCGCCGTGCTGCCCCCGAGAGCATCGTGCGCCCCACGCGCGCCGAGATCAACCTGGGCGCACTGCGCGCAAACGCCGCCGTGCTGCGCCGCGCGGCTGGCTCGGCCAAACTGTGGGCGGTGCTCAAGGCAGATGGGTATGGTCACGGTTCACCCGCCGTGGCGCGCACCCTCGAGCGCGCCAGGGTCGACGGATTTTGCGTGGCCTTGCTGGAAGAAGCCATCGAGCTGCGCGAGGCCGGAATCACCGCGCCCATCCTGGTGATGGGCGGCTACTACGGGCGCGCCTACCCCGAGCTCGTCGCGTACCACGTCACGCCGGTGATCTACGACGAAGAGCATCTGCGCGGGCTCGCGGCGGTTGCCAAGAAAACCGGCCCGATCGACGTGCATCTCAAGATCGACACGGGCATGGCGCGTCTCGGCGTTCCGCTCGAGGCTGTCGAGCAGTTCGGCAGCCGCCTGGCAGCCACGCCGGAGGTACGGGTCACTGGCCTGATGACTCACTTCGCCACCGCCGACCGCCCCGACCCAGCCGAGCTGCAGGAACAGATCCGCCGCTTCGACGCCGCCGCGGTCCAGCTCGCGGCGCTCGGCATCGTTCCCTCGTTGCGGCACTCGGGCAACAGCGCGGCTCTGCTGCGCGGCGCCGGCCTGTACGACGCCGTCCGCCCGGGCATTGCATTTTTTGGAGCTTCGCCGTTTCCGGCGGGCTTCGCTGCGCCACTGGCCGATCAGCTCGAGCCCGTCATGCGGGTGCGGTCCCAGCTGGTCGACGTGCGGGCGCTCCCGGCTGGCCGCCCGCTCGGATACGGCGGAATCTTTCGCACCACCCGCGACTCGATCATCGCGACGCTGGCCATGGGCTACGCCGACGGCCTTTCGCGCGGCGCCTCGAATCGAGGCACCGTCTTGGTCCGCGGCAAGCGCGCACCCATCGTCGGCGCCGTGTCGATGGACATGACGATGATCGACGTCACCGACGTACCTGGCGTCGTTCTTGGCGACGAGGTCGTGGTGCTTGGTCGGCAAGAGGGGCCGCTCGGCAAGGACGTGCTCCGTGCCGAGGAAGTGGCTGCCTTCTCGAACCTCATTCCGTGGGAGGTACTCACCCACGTCTCGCGCCGCGTTCCACGCTTCTATCGAGAACCATGAGCGAATCCGAAGCCGAGGAGCCCAAGAGCCGCCTGCTCCAGTTCGTCGACGCGACGCTGGCGCGTCCGATCGCGGCGTTCGACGAGATCGGCAGTTACCTCACGCTCGCGGGGCAGTTCTTCGGCTGGGTGTTCCGGCCGCCGTTCCGCATCTTGCCGTTCCTCGCCGCACTCGCTTTCATCGGTGCAGAGTCCACCTTCATCGTCGGGC
>JAYUXI010000141.1:0-4865 GCA_043753085.1 Myxococcales bacterium
GCCTCCGGGTAGTCGGGGAACATCTTGGCCAGCACCACCACGAGCTCGGCCTCGTGCAGCTTTTCGCCCGCGTACAGCGCGAAGCACGCGTCGAGCACGGGAAAGGGCATCAGATCCTTCTCGTCTTCCTGGTCGGGCGCGAGCTCCGCGGACGCGGGTTTCTGCAGGGTGAGGCGGATGCCCTCGGAGCCGGTAGTTTCCAGCAGGTAATCGAGCAAATAGTTCACCACGGTCTTGGGCACGTTGGCCACGACCGACAGCGCGCCCTCCATGTCCCCACCGATGGTGGTGTAGCCGACCGACTTCTCGCTCATGTTGCTGGTTTGCAGGAAGAGCGCGCCGGTCGAGTTGGCCCACGTCCACATGCGCTCTGCACGCACCCGCGCCTGGATGTTTTGCTTCGCGGTGGCATGCGGTTCGGCGCCGCCCAGCATCGCACGTGCCGCGACGAGCTCCTGCTCGAATGCGTCGTCGATGGAGGACACGACGAAGCTGGCGCCCACGTCGAGCGCGGCTTGCCGAGCGGCCGCCTCGGTCTCCGCCGAAGAGAATCTCGAAGGCATGTAGAATGCATGCAATGCGTCGCTGCGGCGCGCGCGCTTCTCGTCTTCGGGAAGGCCTTCCAGCGTGCCCTCGAGCCAGCGGGCGGCGATGAGCAAGCAGAGCACGCTGTCACGGCCGCCCGACAACGCGATTCCGATCCGCGAGAAAGCGCGCGTTTTCTGGAAGTAGCTGCCCGTGCCCAGCGCCAGCACCGAGAGCAGATCCTCCGCGAAGCGCACCCGCGCCGTGACCTCGACTGCGGGCGCCGGCAGGAAAAAGCTGCCGTGCGCCGGCACCGGATACGTGAGCATCGTACGGTCGGGGCCGGGCCCTGGCGCCACCACCACGTGCGGCCGCTGCGCCGGCGGCGCCTGCGCCAGGTGCGCCTCGCGGTCGTTGCGGAACGTGGTGTTCTCGGTACGCAGCCGCAGCGTGCGATCAAGGTCCACCACCTGCGTCGCCAGCGTCTCGCGGAAGCGCGGTCCCTCGAGCATACGGCGCCCGTTCTGGGCGACGATGCCGCCGCCGTCGAACACGAGGCCGTCGTTGCCGCCGACGAGGTTCACGTAGCCGATGGTGATCTGCGTGTCGGCTGCGCGGGTCGCGATCATCTCGCGCCGGGTCTCGACCATGCCGACGCGGTAGGGCGATGCCGACAGGTTCAGCGCCAGCTCCGCGCCCGCGTAGGCCCGGCGGCGCAGCGGACCATCCGGGGTCCAGATGTCTTCGCAGATCTCGAGGCACACGAGCCCGAAGTCGAACGCAAACATGAGGTCGCCGAACGGGACACCGTGCACGGTGCCGAGGAGCCCGGCCCGGCCCGGCGTGAGCGTCCGCGCTTCGTAGAACACGTTGTAGCCGGGCAGCTTCTCCTTCGGCACCACGCCAAGCACCTGCCCGCGGTGAACGCAGGCTGCTGCATTGTACACGTCCGAACCAACCGCCACGACCAGGCCAATGGCGAGCACCGTGTCGAGAGCGGCCGTGTGCCGCGCGACGTGCTCCAGCGCTTCCCACTGCGCTTCGACGAAACGTCGCCACTGCACCAGATCTTCCGGGCTGTAGCCCCCGAGCGCCTGTTCGGGAAACGCGACCACGGTGACGTGCTTGCTGGCCGCGTCCTGGGCGGCCGCGACGACCTTGTCGGCGTTGGCGTGAACGGCACCGACGGTGCTGTCGAGAGAAGCGAGTCCAATCTGGACGAGGCGCATGGTGGGTGCTCGGGGGAAGGAGGGTCCAATGTCTAGGCCCGTAGGCCTGAAAACGATCAGGTCTATAGAACTTTTTGCGCGGCGCGGCGTCCGACACCGCTCAGGAGAAACCCAAGCATGCGCCTTTCGAACCGAACTGCTTCCGTCTTCGTACTGTGTGTCGTCTCGGCGTGCTCGACCCGGCGGGATGCGCCCGAGGTCAGCGCCGTGGAAGCGCTGCCGCCGTCGCCGCCGTCGCCGGTGCCAGTGCCGGCCGCGGGGGGCGGTGGCGTCGGTGGGGGCGGTGGCGTCGGTGGCCCGCAAGTTCTGGGGTACGGCAACACCGCGTCAGGGGCGAATGCCGCCCCGCTAGAAGAGGCTCGGCGGGCCGCTCCGCTCTCTGCCAACGCGCGCTACGCCACCACTTACCGGCCCGGCCGGGGCCACGTCGCCGCCTTCGACGCTGCCGTCACGCGAGGGCTTTTGCCTGTGGTATACAAAGATCTCGTGGGGGACTTCGCGGGCCGGTACACCGGAGACGTGCCTGCCCCCACCGACAAAGCCTTGAGCGTCACCTTTCAGGCCGAGCGTTCGGCGGTGCTCGCAGAGGGACAGACCCTGGGCCTTCGCTTGTCGCTGCGCGGCAGCGACGTGGCTCCAGCCCGGGCGCCGCTGGCAGTGTACCTGGTGATGGACACGAGTGGGTCCATGGCCGGCGTCGCCATCGACAACGCACGCAAGGCAGCGGAGTCCGTCGTCAAAAAACTGCAGAATACAGATTTGTTCGCCCTGGTCACGTTCTCGAGCGACGCGCAGCTGCTCGTGGGCGCGGGCACCATCGGACCCCGACGCAAGGAAGTGCTGGAGCGCATCCATCGCGTCGAGGCGAACGGCGGCACCAATATCTCGGCCGGCCTCGATCTGGCGTACGGCGAAGCGCGCCACGCGCAGGCGGCCCCTGGCGGAGCCGACGCGGTGAGTGTGGCGCTGCTGCTTTCGGACGGGCAGGCCACCGCCGGCGACACCAACGTCGAGTCGCTCGCCGCGCGATCGACCAGCGCCTTTCAGGACGGCATTCAGACCAGCGCGTTCGGCGTGGGCGACCAGTTCGATGCGCCGCTGATGAGCGCCGTCGCCGATCGCGGCGCTGGCGGCTACTACTTCCTCGCCGACTCCTCGCAGATCGCCAAGGCGCTCTCGAACGAGCTCGATGCCCGCCTGCGCCCTGTGGCCACCGGCGTCGAGCTGCGCGTGCGCCTCGGCGACGGCGTGGTGCCCACGAAGGTGTACGGCTCGCGACAGCTCTCCGACGTCGAGTCGATGGCCGTGCGCGCGCAGGAGCTGGTGGTGGACCAGCAGGAAGCGAGGCGCAACGACATCGCACAGAACCGCCAAGAAGATCAACAGAGCGGAATGCGCTTTTTCCTGCCGTCGTTCTCGGCGGGAGACCGCCACGCCACGCTCCTCGAGGTGCGCGTACCGAAGCAGGCGGACCCGGCCAAAACCCAGCGATCCATTGCCACGCTCGAGGTGCGCTACAAGGACCGCACGACCGGCAAGAACGCGACGTACGAGATCCCGCTGTTGGTCAATCAAGGCGCTGCGGGCGAACCGAACAAGAGCGTGCAAAGCGCACTGATCGCGTATTCCGCAGGCGAAGACTTGCTGCAGGCAGCGGAGCTGGCCCAGAGCGGGCAGTCGACGCTGGCGGCCTCGCTTCTCGGCGAGCAGCAGAAGTCGCTCGACGCGGCCGCCGTTCGGCTCGCCGTGCCAGGTCTCCACGAAGATGCCACGCGGCTCGGTCGCCTTGCCAACATCGTCTCGGACGCCGCGGGCAGAACCAAGCCGATGGCGCTCGCAGTGCTGCTACGCGGGTCGGGCTACGGGTATCTGCAGTAACGCTACTTCGCAGCAGCCGGCTCGGCCGGCGCTGCCGGTTTGTCGGCCTGGTGGCGCCGGTACAAGCCCAACACTTTGGTGACGTAGTCGCGAGTTTGGGCGTACGGCGGCACGCCCCCGTAGCGCATGACCGCGTCCTGACCGGCGTTGTACCCGGCCACCGTGAGCACCAGATCGCCGCCGAACGCGTTGGCCAGGATGCGCAAGAAGCGCACGCCGCCGAAAATGTTCTCGCGGGGATCGTCGATGTCGCGGACGTCGAGGCTGGTGGCGGTGTCCGGCATGAGCTGCATGAGCCCGCGCGCGCCGGCGTAGCTCACCGCGCCGGGGCTGTAGTCGCTCTCGACCTTGATGACCGCGCGCACGAGCTCCACCGGGATCTGGTACAGCGACGCGGCCTCGCCGATCCAGGTGTCGTAGCGGGTGTAGCGGGCCGGATCCTTGTCCCGCGCTCCGCCGCCCTTGCCACCCGCGGCCGCGGCGGCCGCACCCTTCGAAGCATTGCCGCGCAGGTACACCTTCGCCCCAGCCACCGCAGGACGCTTGCTGCTGAAGTGGATGACGCCGTCTTTGTCGGTGTACTTGTAGATGTCGGCGTGGGCCAAGGCCGGCAGCAGGCACGCCGCCAAGAGTGCAGCGCGGGACAGAAGGGACACGATGACCACCACTCGCTAGCGTAACCGACCGCCACGGCCAGCGCCAAGTTGTGCATGCGTCGGGGCTTTCGAGTAGCGTGCCGCGCTCGTGGAAGCTCGTGACGTGCTCTTGGTCGCTGCGTCGGTGGCGTTCGTCCTTATTTTGATGTGGCGGTTTCGGCCGCAGCTCTCCGGCGACAGGGATCGGCCGGTGCCGCGCAAGCTGGCCAAACAGCTCGAAGCTGCGGCGGATTCCACGGCCAAGGCGACGCTTCTGTTCGAAGCCGGGACGCAGGCGCTGGCCGCGCTGCGGTACGGCAAGGCGACCAGCTTGTTCCGCAGGGCGCTGCGCCTCCGGCCCAGCTCGGCCGAGCTGGTCGAACGCGTGGCGCAGGCGCTGTCGCGGCGGCCCCGTGGTCTCGAGGCGCTCCTGTGGCGCTCGCTTTCCGAAGCCGACTTCCAGGGCGAAAATCGCGACGCGGCGCTGGCTGCCTTGGACGCGCTGGTGCGCCTGCACGATCGCACCCCAAAGCAACGCACCAAGGCTGCGGCGCTGCGCCGGATGCTTCGCGAGCTCGACCCTACGGCGCCTGGCGCC
>JAYUXI010000142.1:0-1896 GCA_043753085.1 Myxococcales bacterium
GCCCCGTGCATCTGGAGAGGCGCGCGTCCGCAAGGATCGCACGCCGCGCGCTTCCGCAGACGCCGCCGTTCCCGCCACTCCCGCGGCGCCCACGCCGTCCGCCGCGCTGAAGATGGGTCCCAACGGCGCGCCGATCCTCGCCAACTGACTCCGGTCTCGATGCCCAGACAGCGCACGCTCTCGATTCTTCTGCTCGCTTGGCTCGTACCGGCAGCGGGGCTCGCGGCGAAGCCGTCGCCGCAGGAACGCGCCGCAGCCCTCCTGGAGGAGGGCGTGCAAAAGCGCGCCGACGGCAACGACGAGGCGGCGCTGCAGCTGTTTCGCCAAGCCGATGCGCTCGACTCCACCTCGAAGAGCCGCGCGCAGCTGGCCCTCGCGGAGCAGTCACTCGGAATGTGGGTGCTTGCCGAACGTCACCTGCGGGATGCCCTCGCGCTGGTCGGCGACGCCTGGATCGACAAGAACCGCACCCTGCTCGAGAGCTCGCTCACCCGGATCGCCGCCGAGCTCGGCTGGATCGACGTCCTCGGGGCGCCGGCAGGTGCCGCCATCGTCGTCGACGGCGAGAGCGCGGGGCAAAGCCCACTCGAAGCGCCGGTGCGGACGCCGGCCGGCACGCGCTTGCTCGAGGTGCGGGCTGCGGGCTACGAGCCGTACGCGCGCCGGATCCTGGTGCGTGGCGGTGAGATCACCCGGGAACGCGCGGTGGCCATGAAGGTGCATGCTGCCTCTTCTGCCGAGACGGCGCGCTCGGGACCCCGCTACGTCGAGGTGCCGGTGGCCTCGCCGATGCGCACGGTTGGCTGGGTCGCCTTGGGCAGTGGCGTGGCGGCGGCGCTGTTTGGCGGCGCAGGCTTCGTGGTCCGGCAGAATCTCGTCGATCGCTACAACGACGACGAGCGCTGCCCCGGCACCGCGTCGGTGGACCAGCCTGCCCGGTGCGGAACGCTGCAGAGCGGCGTGTCGCGCTGGACCGCACTCGGCGCCGTGTCGCTGGCAGCGGGCGGCGCGCTCACCGTGTCGGGCCTCGCGCTGGTACTGGCCGCGCCGCCCGCCCACCAAAAGGTGCAGGTTGCAGACAGCGCTCCTGCCTGCGTCGTCTCCGGACTTGGTCTCACCTGTGCAGGAAGGTTCTGATGCGCGTTCATGGCGTTTGCTTCGTGGTGCTCGCGGCCTGTGGCGCCCTGCGCGAAAATCCACTCGACTTCACCGGCGACGACGATGCGGGCCTCCCGGGTCTCGACGCGTCCACCGCAGACTCCTCCGGCGAACAGCGCGACGCGGGCTCGGTCGACGCAGCGCCCGACGCCCGGCCCCCGCCGATCCGCGACGACGTGGCGTGCGCCGGTCCCAACGCGTGGCACGCGGCCGATCGCATTGCGGAATGCGAGGCGCGGAAGATCCGCGTCGTGCAGGCCACGCCGTCGAATGATGCGTTCGCCCACGGCAACCTCGACATCGCCTGGAGCCTTTCGGCGCGCGTCGGCGTCGTGCTCGCATGGGAGTCCGGCCTGGAGTCGGGATACCTGCAAGCCCTCACCTTCGACACGGCTTCGGAGACGTTCACGGTCCGGCCCGACCTCGTGATGCCTCCAGAAATGTACCAGATCGAAGGCGCCGGCGCGCGCATCGCAGCGCGTGCGGACGGCTCCTTCGACGTGCTCTCCATGCGCGACGAGAGCAGAAACGGCGGCGACGTGCTGCTGCGTCGCCTGCCCGTGAACCAACCGTTCCTCGAGCCAGACGTGGTGTTCTCGAGCGCGTACCGCAGCGCCCAGCTCGGTCTGCTGGTGCATCCAAACGGCGTGGTCACCGCCACCGCGGCCACGCTGAACGGATCGGGCCTCACGATTGCGACCAAGCAACGCCAGGTCGAGGCCACGGCCTTCGATGATA
>JAYUXI010000143.1:0-4850 GCA_043753085.1 Myxococcales bacterium
CCTCGTCGAGCTGGGCGGCGAAGTCCGAAAACTGGTTCACGTCGGCGGCGTCCTTGCCGGCGCGCCGCAAGGCGGCGGCCCATTCGTCGCGCGGCACGCTCTCGCCCGCCACGTGCTCCACCAGGAGTCGCGTGAAGACCAGGAGCGGCGCCACGTCTTGCCGGGACGCGCTGGCCAGCGCCTCGTCGAGCCGGGTGCGCAGATCCCTCGCTGGTTTGCGCTCCCGCCGGTCACGCGCGCGGCTGCCGAGCGAGCGCGCGAGCGCCGCGAGCCACGACAAGCCGGGAACCGCCAGCGGAACGGCGTAGGCCCAGCCAGGAAGCGTGCTGGGCTTGTCGGTGGCGGCACGAGCCAGTGCAGGCAGGGGCGCACCCAGGTCCAGCACCACGTGCTGCTTCCGGGGATCCGAATCGTCTGCATCTTGCACCTTGGCGGCGCCGTGGATCTCGACCACGCCGAGCGGCGCCGTCATCAGGGCGTAGCGTTTCTCTGCGGTGAGGTAGCTGGGCAGGCTCACCGCACCGAGCTCGATGCGGCCCGGCGCGCGTGCTTCCACCAGGTACTTGAACGTCCGGATGGTGGTGGCGAGCCGCGGATCGACGTCGTCCACCCCTGGAATCAGGTTCGGGATCGCAGACGTGGGCCCTTCCTCGTCGAGGATCTCGGGCTCGCCGAGTCGCATGGCGGCGCCGAAGTCTGCAAACTGCAGCTTGGCCGGCGGCGTGCCCATGCCCGTGCAGCGAATCACCAGCGCGGTGCGATCGCCGGTCTGCATGTGGGTGGGCAATGGATCGGCCTTCAAGTCGTAGGCGCCGACGGTGCCGAGCGCGTAGCCGTTCGGGCGACCTGCCGCCGGGGGCTCGCGGACCACGACGCCGAGCGGCTCGCTCTCGCGCGGGGTGGTCTTGCCGCTGCGGGTGGGCACCAGCCCGACGAGCGGGCCGATGGCGAGCTTGCCGGCGTGCAGCGGCGACAGCTCGTAGCGGCGGAATAGCTTCACCACGTAGCGCTTGCCGCCGATTTCGGCGCGCCCGAGCTCACGAGGGTCACGCCTCACCTCGATGGGCTTCGAGAGAAAATCGTTGGTCTTGGCCTCGCGGACGTCGGTGAACTCGGGCGCGCGGATCCCCTCTTCGATGTACAAGAGCACGTCGAAGTACAGGCGCTGACCGAGCATCAGATCGGGCGGATCGGTGCGGGCATGGAAAAACAGCACGTCGCCCCGGGCCTGGGGCAGGGCCAGCGCCGGATCGGCGGCGGCGCGCTGCGGCGCCGGATTGAAGAACGGATCATCGGCCAGGCCCGGCAGCTTCGAGCCGCCGAACAGCCCCGCGAATGGATCCTGCTGCTGCGGCTGCGTGGGTGCGTCTTTGGCCACCTGCACGCGAGGGCCGTCCGCCGAGTAGCGCTGGGCGCCGGCGCGCACCGCGATCGGTCCGAGCTTGAAGGTGCCGATTCTCTCGGTGACGAAGGTGTAAACTACATTCAAACCCTGGCGCCGCTCGGTGCCGTTCGGGCTCATCGAGATTTGCGACGTCGTGGTCTTGCGCTCGCCCAGCTTGCGGAACCCCGCCGGGGTGGGCACCGACACCTCGGCCACGCCGCCGGGATCGCTGCTGGTGGCTTCGATCTGCAACTCGAACGGCGCGCCGGGAGCAACGATCTCTGGCGAAACGTCGGCCTTGACGCGGGGCGAGTCGGCGCGAGCCTCCGCGGCCGCGGCCACGACCAAGGCGAACGCGGCGACGCGCTTCACTTGTCTTCCTCCGGGCGCATGCGCTTGTGGCGTTCGCGGCGGATGATTTCTTGCTGGACCGTCGGCGCCCGCTCCAGATCGTCGAGCAGGCGCTCCATGGCTTCCGGCGGCGGCTGGTTCGGGCCGCCATCGGCCAGATCCTCGGGCGGTGGCGGCGGCGCCCCCGCGTCTTGCCCGTCGCCTGCGTCTTGGTTCTGCGGCGGCGGCGTGCCGCTGTCGGGCGGCTCGGACGACGCATCCGGTTCGCTCGGCGAGGCGGCGTCGTTCTGATCGTCGCTGGATGCGTCGCTCGGCGAGGACGCGTCGCTGCCGGAGGCGTCGTTGTCCGAGGCGTCGTTCGGCGCGCCGTCTCGATCCGATGCATCGGGCTCATCCTTCGAGCGCCTCAGCGCGATGGCGCGGTTGAAGGCCACGGCGGCGCCCATCGACGCGTCGTCGCCCTCGGCCGGCGGTGCGAGCAAGAGCGCGCGATCGTAGGCCTGCACGGCTTCCTTGTAGGCGCCATTGAAGAACAGCAAGTTGCCTTCGACGAACGCGGCGCGCGCGCGATCCTGCACCGTGCCGGTCTCGGCAAGCTCGCGCACCACCGCCAGGGCGCACGTGACGTGGTCGGCGCGGGCGCCTTCGGGAGGCTGCGCGTGATCGTCGTCGACGAAGCGCTTGCCATAGCTCTCGGCCACGCGAAAGAGCACGAGCCCCAGGTCGAGCCCGGCGCGCTCTTTCTCGCGCAGCGCCTGCGAGATGGCGATCTGGCCCTTGTCGCACTGGTTGCTTTCCAGGTAGCCACCCAGCACCTGGGCCGCCGCACTGGCGTCGCCGGCGTCGAGCACGCCGAGGGCGTCGTCGACGGCGGGCGCGTAGTGCTCGAGAGGCCGCGAAGGATCCCACTCGCAGGCCATGGCCACGAACGCGAGCGCGAACGGAGCGACGAAGAGCTTACGACGCATTGGCGCTTCCTTTCTTGCGCCACGCTCGCAGCGCTGCCAGACGCTCCGCAGCCCAGCGCTCGGAGAACGCGAAGTCGAGCGCGAGCAGCAGCAGCGACAGCGACAGCGGGTAGCCGTACAGCTCGTCCCACACGACGATGGCGCGCTCCGACAGCTCTTCGCGGACCTTCCGCCGCAGCCCCTTGGTGATCGCCGACAGCCCTGTCTCGCCTTTGTCGCTCTTCACGAGCGTGCCGCCCGACGTGGAAGCCACCTTCGACAGCTGCGTCTCGCCGGCTGGCGACAGCTGCGACGTCAGCGTTTTGCCCTGGCGGTCTTTGCGCAGGCCGACGAACGCGCCCTTCTCGTCGACCTCGGGGATGGGCTCGGCGGTGCGGCCGCCGATTTGCACCACGTCGATGCGTGTACCTTCCATCTGACACAGCTCGGCTACCTTCACGGGATCGCCCTCGAGATCCTCACCGTCGGTGATCAGCACCACGACGCGCTCGTGATCTTTCGATTTGGGATCGCGGGCGAGCAGCTGGCGGGCCAGCTCGAGAGCCCGCGCAATGGCGGTGCCGCCGACCGGCATGTCGTTCGGGTCGATCTGCCGGAAGTACTGGGCGATGGCGGCGCCGTCGCTGGTGAGCGGGAAGCTCATTGGCTCCCCCGCGAAGGCCACGGCGCCGAAGCGTGCGCCGGGCAGCTCCTTCACGAGCTGGGCGACTTCCAGCTTGGCGCGCGTGATGCGATCCGGCAGCACGTCGCGCGCATACATGCTCTTGGAAAAATCGAGCACGATGACCACGTCGAGCGTGGTGGCGGGCAACAGCTTGGTGCCCGACTTGGCCTGCGGCCGGGCCAAGGCTGCGGCGAACAGCAGCGCCCCTGCGAGCAGCAGGGCCGCCTTGGTGCGCCGCACCCGTGGATCGCTGCCGCGGACGAGGCGTGCCACCAGCGCCGGATCGCCGAAGCGTGCGCGGCCTTGCGTGCGATACGCGCGCCGCAGCACCAGCAGCGCCACGATTCCCCCGAGGGCGAGCAGCGTGAGGGCGAACACGAGCAGCTCCGGCCCGCTGCCGAGCCCGAACGCGAACTTGACGAGATTCATGCGAGCCTCCTCGCGAGCCACGAGCGCACGCCGATCTCGAGGAGCAAGAACAAGCCGGCGGCGAACGCAAACAACGGAAACAGCTCGCGTGCGGTGGCGCGTGCGCCCTTGAACTTGGTCTTTTCGAGGCGATCTAGGATGGTGTGCATGCTGGATTCGAGCGACTGCTTGTCGGCCGCGATGTAGCTCTCGCCGCCAGTGCGCTTGGCGATTTCATTGAGCAGCTCTGGGTTTACGGGAACCGGTGCACCCTTCACGTACCGCGGTTGGCCGAACAGATCGGTGCCTTCTTCGATCTCGACTTCCTCACCGGAGCCGATCTGTACGGTGTGCACCACCACCGACTGCGAAGCGGCGAGCTCGGTGGCGGTGTCTGGCGAGACGGAGCCCGCGTTCGAGTCGCCGTCGGTGACCAGGATGACGATCTTCGAGCGCCCGGTGGCACGACGCAGGCGGGCCACGGCCGTGCCCAGTGCGTCGCCGATGGCGGTGCCGCCCGGGTCGATCAAGTTCAGCTCCATGCCGGCGATCAAGGCGAGCAGGACCGAGTGGTCGAGCGTGGGCGGCGACAGCACGTAGGCAGCTCGGCCGAACACGATCACGCCGATGCGGTCGTCCTTGCGGCGCTGGACGAAATCCGCAAGCACCCCCTTGGCGACATCGAGACGGTTGGCGCGCTTGCCGGCAGGCCTTCTGCCCGTCGCCGTGTCGTCCATGATGGCTTTCATCGAGCCCGACAGATCCAGCACCAGCACGATGTCGATGCCTTGCTCCTCGGTGGTCTCGGCCTGGTCGAAGTCGACCGGACGGGCCAGCGCCGCGACGCCGAGCGCCAGCACGACGGCCCGGAGCACCAGCGGCACGTCCCGAAAGCGTGCGCGCAGGCCGCGGGGACCGCCGCGTAGCGCGGCGAGCGTGGGAAGCGAGATGCTCGGCGCGGCGCGGCCGGCACCGAGCATGCGCAGCGCCAGCAGCACGAGCGGCAGGAGCAGCAGGCCGAGCAGCCACGGGTGCCGGAACTGGAAGGCACCGATGCCCGTCGCGTCGACGAAAA
>JAYUXI010000144.1:0-1894 GCA_043753085.1 Myxococcales bacterium
AACGTGATCATCTTCCGAGACGAGACCTGGCCCTACGAGAAAGCGAACGCCCCGCAAAGCGACTCGTCGCGTACGCTCGGTCTTACCACCGTCACCTACGAGCCCCGCACTGGCGAGATTCGCGACGCCGACATGGAGCTCAATACCTTCGACTCGCCCGTCAAGGTGCGCGACATCGGCGCGAGCGACTACGATCTCGCCAGTATCGTGACCCACGAGGCGGGGCACTTCCTGGGCATCGCCCATTCGAACGATACCACCTCCACGATGTACTTCGAGTACCAGCCGGGCGAAACGCGGAAGCAGTTTCTCAAGCTCGACGACATCAACGCCATCTGCGAAGCGTATGCCCCCGGCGACTTCCGCTTCTCGGGCGGCAAGCGAGTCCAAGCCGGCGCCTGCGACCCAACCCCTTCGGGCGGAATTCAGCGCAGCTGCGACGACCAAGCCACTGGCTGCGCGGTCAGCGCTCCAGGCAACCCGGCGGACGCGGCTTCACTCTGGTCGGCTGGCGGCCTCGCCGTCGCTTGCGTATGCGCGGTCTCTGCTGCGGCGCGGCGGCTTCTCTCGCGACGTTCGCCTCGGCCCTGATGCAAGAGATCCTCGTCGCGGCGGGCGAAGCCTCCGGCGATCGGGCGGCAGCCTCTACGCTGGCCAAGCTGCCTGGCTATCGCAGCTATGGACTCGGTGGCCAGGCGCTGCAGGGTCTCGGCACCGAGCTCGTGGCCGACCTGCGTCACACCACCGGCATGGGCATCACCGAGGTGGCCACCAGCGTGCCGCGGCTCCTGTTCTTGCTGCACTCGCTCGAGCGTGAAGCGATTCGGCGGCGTACGAAGGTCGCGCTGCTGGTCAACTATTCGGACTTCAACGTGCGGCTAGGGCTCAGGCTGCGCAGACACGGGGTGCGTGTCCTGTTCTACGGGCCGCCGCAGGTTTGGGCCTGGCGCTCTGGACGCGCGGCGGAAGTGGCCGCGTGCGCAGACCTGGTCGCCACCATGCTGCCGTTCGAAGCGCCGCTGTGGCGCGCGTTCGGCGTCACCGCAAAATACGTCGGGCACCCATCGCTCGAGCACCTGCCCATGCCCCGCGCGGAAGCGCGCGCGCGACTCGATCTAACCGACCGTGCGTTCGCCGTGGGCATCTTGCCCGGCAGCCGTCGCGAAGAAGTCACCCGGCTTCTGCCGGCCATGCTCGACGCGTACGTGGTTGCGCGAAAGGAGCACGCCACGGTCGACGGCCGCGTGTTCCTCGCGCCCAGCCTGGACGCCGACACCACTCGGTTTTTGCGCGAACAGGCTCACGCCCGCCACGTTCCGGTGATCGCGATCGACGCACGGGAAGGCGCCCTGCCGATGCTGTCCGCGTTCGATGCCAGCTTCTGCGCGTCGGGCACGGCCTCGCTGGAGGCTGCGGTGGCGGGCGCCGTGCCCGTCGTCGCGTACAAGGTCTCGCTCGTCACCGAGCTGGTTGGCCGCGCGCTGCTCTCGGTCGACCACGTGGCCTTGCCGAACTTGCTCCTGGGGCGTCGTGCCTTCGCCGAGCTGCTCCAGCGCGACGTCACTCCGCGCAAACTGTATCGCGCCATGCGCGAGGTGATGCGCGAGCGCGAGAGCTATCTGGGCTCGTGTGCCGAGGTGCGCGCCCTACTCGGCGAGGACCACCGGCCCAGCTCGAAGGTGGCGGAGATCCTCGACGGCTGGCTGCGGCAAGAGCGAGCCGGCTGACATGCGGCCACTGACGCTGCTCTTGCTCCTGTGGAGCGTCGTGTGTCTCGCCCTCCGGCTCGAGTGCGCCCGCGCCGTCGACTTCGGCGACTCCGAGGCGCTGTATGCAGCGTACAGCCTTTTCCCGGCACCCAGTTTCGTCGACCATCCCGGCCTCATCGGCACGA
>JAYUXI010000145.1:0-4846 GCA_043753085.1 Myxococcales bacterium
CCCGCGACATCCAGCACTACTGCAACGGTTCGTTGTTTACAGCTCGCGTCGAGGCGCCGGTTTCTCAGGGCGTGTACATGTCTTCTTCGGTGTACCCGTGCGCGAGATCGAGCAACCGCGCCGCGGCCGCCGATTCGTTGAGCACCACCTCGTCGAAGCTGCCGGCCTCGGGTGCTGGAGCGCGGGTGATGTTGCGGACGATCAGGCCTGACCTTGCCGCGCTGCAGGCTTCGAAGCTGCCCGCGCTGCTGCCGAGCGATGTGCTCTGGCCGGCCATGGTGCGGTACGGGCCAACCGCTGCGGCTTCGAGATCGGCGCGGAGCTGAGTGAGCGCAGCTGCGTCCAGTGCGGGATGCTCACGGTCATCGACCGCGCCCTGCAGTCGCTCGGTGTGCGCGATCACGCCGGTGGTGGACACGGAGAAGGTCGACGCCGTGATCTGATTGCCGAAGCGGTACGCGAGGAGCACGTCTTGGGTGCAGTCGATGGCCGCCAGGGGCGTTCCGCCAGACGAAGAGCTGCTGCTGCTCGAAGAGCCACTGCTGCTCGAAGAGCCGCTGCTGCTCGAAGAGCCGCTGCTCGAAGAGCCACCGCTGCTGCCGCTGCTGCCGCTGCTACTCGAAGAGACGTCAGAGACGTCGGCGTCACCACCGCATGCTGCGAGAATGCAAAGGACGCCTACCGTTGCAGATGCCGCCAAGACTTTCATGCCGAGACAGTATCAGCTCGAAGAGTACGGCGACACTTGGATTGGAATGGTGGACGGGATGGATGCTCGGCTGATCGCGCCCAGCGGCGGCACGTCGGTCGGCTCGTCGAGTGCTCGCAACGCACCGCGTACGCTCTCCGTGCACGTGCTGCACGTCATGGCTCTGCGGGCCGGTCCCCAACTCCACTCGTCATGCCGGAAGCTGCTCGGCCATCTCGACGACGAAACGGTCGAGCGCGGGCCAGTCCGCGTACTCGAAGTTCTTCGAGGTGTCCGTGTCTCCACCGGACGCCCTTGCGATCTTGCGTATGAGCCAGCGTTTCAGCAATCCGTACTCGCGGTAGAGCAGCGCGCCCGCGACGGGCAGGGATCGCGCCGGAGGCCAGCCGGTCCCGGCAAAGAACGCATCGATCGAGGTGCGGACGCCGGCCTCACCCTTCGCGCCACTGCGTCGTCGCCGGAAGTGCGCTCTCCGCCAGCGCCGGCGTCAGGTGCTGACCGCGCGCTTCTTGGCAGCCTCGGCCGCGCGGGCAGCACCGTGTCCGTAGGCCTTTAGCTTGCGGTACAGTGTGGCCGATCCGATCTTCAGCTGCAGCGCGGTCTGGGTCTGGTTGCCGTGGTTTCGCTCCAAGGCCGCCAGGATGTAGTCCTTCTCGATTTCGCCGAGCGGTCTCACCTCGCCATCCAGCACCGGCCGCGGCACGGCCTGTCGTACTTCTTCCGGCAGATCTTCCAGCTCGACCCGCGTGCCCTTCGCGACGGCCACCGCGCGCTCCATCGTGTTTTGCAGCTCGCGCACGTTGCCGGGCCAGTCGTACCGCAGCAGCTGATCGGCGACACGCGGCGCAAGGGTGGTGACCTTTCGCTTCATGCGCAGCGCAGAGTCGGCGAGCAGAACCCGAGCCAGGGGCAGCAAGTCGTCTTTGCGCTGGCGCAACGGGGGGACGTTGAGCTCGACGACCTTGAGGCGGTAGTAGAGATCCTGACGAAAGTTGCCCCCGGCCACGCCCTGCGAGAGATCGCGGTTGGTGGCCGCCACGATGCGCACGTCTACCTTGCGCACCCGGGTCTCCCCGACGCGGCGAATCTCGCGTTCCTGCAACGTGCGAAGCAACTTGACCTGCATGGCCGGCGACACCTCGCCCACTTCGTCGAGCAGCAGGGTGCCGCCGTTGGCGGCCTCGAAGAGCCCGGCACGCTCGTGCGTGGCTCCCGTGAACGCACCCTTCGAGTGACCAAAAAGCTCCGCTTCGAGCAGCGACTCGGCAATCGCGCCGCAGTTCACCGCCACGAATGGACCTCCAGCGCGCGGTGATTGGTCGTGCAGCAGACGCGCAAAGCGCTCCTTTCCGGACCCGCTTTCGCCGGTGATGAGCACGGTCGAGTCGACCTTGGCCACGCGCCGCGCCAGCTCCACCAGCGCGCGGATGGCGGCGCTCTTGGCCACGAGGTCGAGGGGCTCGTCGACCTCGGGGACGGCGTGGCGCAGCTTGCGCGTGCGTTCGCGCAGCTTTCGCTCGGCGTTCTTGAGCGTGACGGTGACCCGCTGCAGCGAAATGTCGAGGCAGTCCTGCAGGCGTCCCGTCTGGAAGAAACGCAGCTCCTCGGCGTGCCCTTCGCCCCATTGCTCGCGCGTGCGGCCAAACAGCCGGCAGATGTTGTCGCCCTTGCCGACGCAGCGGTCTTCGAGCACGTACACCTCCGAGCCGGTGGCCTTGCTGAAGTAGCCGCTCATCAGTCCGCAGATCGTCCAGCACATGGGCGAGTCGGCACGCCCGAAGTGGAGCAAGTGCTGCTCGGCCTCGTACGAGGCGAGCAAGACCGCGCCTTCCTTCGACAATGGATCTTGCTGGGGTGGATCGATCTTGAAGAGTCCCTCGAGGGTGCTGATGCGTGGACCCGCTTTTCGCCAGTCGTCCGGGCTCTCCCACTCGAACTCGGTTTTCATTGCCTCGGCCATGCGCCAGCCGTGCGCGAAACCAAACTGCGTCAGCACCGAGCGCGCCGCCGTCTCTCCGAAGTTCTCGGCCAGGTATTTGCGAAGCAGTCCCATGGCCACGGCATCGAGCAAGATTGCCCGTTGCCCGGCAAAGCGGATGTGGCCTCCTTCGCCGTCGAGCTCGAGGAGCTCGTTGTGGTGCAGATTTTCGGCTTGCAAGGTCTGGGCTCGGGCAATGCTCACCACGAGGCGAGCAGGGGGCGTGGATAAGTCCGAGTCGTCGCACGAGCAAGAGATCGGCAGCGGAACGGTTCGGCGCCCTCCGACCATGCGGTCCCGAAACCCGGCCGCGCCGCGGCGCTTTCACGGGCTACCGGCGATCGGCGCGACGCGAACGAGTTTCTTGTTGATGAACTCGTGGATCCCGAAGTTGGACAGCTCGCGTCCGTACCCGGAGTTCTTGATTCCGCCGAATGGCAAGTCCGGAGTCGACCACGTCGGCTGGTTGACGAACACCATGCCGGTCTCCAGGCGCCTGGCCACGCGGCGCCCGCGCGCTTCGTCTCGGGTGAAGACTGCGCCGCCCAGACCGTACTCGGAGTCGTTGGCGACTGCGACGGCTTCGTCTTCGTCGTGCACGGGAAAAAAAAGCGCCACCGGCCCGAAGTACCCCTCGCGCGCGGACGCGTCGTGCCGACTCACGTTGGCGAGGATCGTCGGCTGCATGAACACGCCCTGCCGCGCGACGCGCTTGCCGCCCATCACGATCGTGGCACCGTCGGCGACGGCGCCGTCCACTTCGTCGAGCAGCTTGCGCAGCGCGCTCTCGGTCGAGAGCGGAGCGAGCGTCGTCGCGGGGTCGAGCGGATCGCCCGCCACGAGCTTGTCGAGTGCGCGCGCGAAGAGCTCGAGAAACCGGTCCGCCACCTTCTCCACGACGAGAAAGCGCTTCGGAGCGATGCAAGACTGCCCGACGTTGTTCAGTTTGGCGCGCACCGCCCAGGCTACGGTTTTTTCGATGTCGGCGTCTTCGAGCACGACGAAGGCGTCACTGCCGCCGAGCTCCATCGTCGACTTCTTCAAGTTGCGGCCGGACCGCGCCGCGATGATCTTGCCCGCGTCGATGCAGCCGGTGAAGGCCACTCCGCGCACGACGGGATCGTCGATGATGCGACCCACCTGTTCGTACGAGATCAGCAGATTGGTGTAGGCGCCATGCGGCGCTCCAGCGGCCTGCCACACCTTTTCGAACGCGTACGAACACTGCGGGACGCAGTTGGCCGGCTTCACCAGCACCACGTTGCCCGCCATCAAGTTCGGCGCGGCAAATCGGGCCAGCTGGTAAAACGGGTAGTTCCATGGCTCGATGCCGAGCAGCACGCCGAACGGCAAGCTCTCCACCACGGCGTGGCCGTGGTGCGGCTCGAGCAGCCGCGGCGCGAGAAAACCGAGCGCGTGCGTGGCGTAGTAGTCGAGCACGTCGGCGCTTAGGAGCACCTCCGCGCGCGCTTCTTCGAACCGCCTGCCCATCTCGAGCGTGATCGGCAACGCCAGCTGGTCGACGTCCTGTCGCAACAAAGCAGCCGCGCGGGAGACGACCTTCGCCCGCTCGGCGAACGATGCCTGACGCCAGCTCTCGAAGCACGACGACGCGGCGTCCAGCGCGTGATCGACCTGGGTGTCGGTCAGCTCGAGGAAAGTCTTCACCAGGGTGCCGGTGTACGGGTTGACGCTTTGGTAGACCATGAGAATCCAAGAGCAAGCCGCATGCCGGCGGCACCGCTTCGACATCGCGGAACGACTCGTCGCACGCAGACTTCCGTGCATCGACGCGATGGACGAGTCCATCGTCTTGATGGACTCGTCGCCCTGTCTGCCGCGCTCACAACCGCGTCGCACTCCGGCCGTGCGCGGGCACGTTGTATTCGATCGCCAGCAGCTCGAACTCGCCGTACGTGTACGCGCCGCCTGGCGCATTCCAGTTCGCCTGGTCGATGGTGCTCACCCGTCGACCGCCGAAGTCTCGGTACGCACGCAACGGCGTTTGCCATTGCTGCGGCATGGCCGTACCGTCGGGCGATACCGGAAAGCGATCGTCGGACACGAAGTCGACGAGCTCTCCCTCGTCGTTGAACGACAGAACGGCCGAGATGGTGATCTCGCCGCGCGTGAAGCGGGCTTGGACCGTGTTCTCCGTG
>JAYUXI010000146.1:0-4842 GCA_043753085.1 Myxococcales bacterium
ACGGCGAGCATCTCGGGCGCAGTGACGGTGCGCTGCGCGGCGGGCGCGAGGGCGCGGTCCATGATCGACAGCAGCTTGGTGGGCAGATCCGGACGGACCCGACCCAGCGGCGCAAACTTCGGCTTGGCCATGGCGCGAGCCAGGCTGGAGCCGGAGAGCGACTGCGGAACCGCCACCATCTTGGTGAGCAGCTCCCACATCACGAGGGCCACCGAGTAGACGTCGGTCTTGACCGATGCGAGGCCCGAGTTGACCTGTTCTGGCGCCATGTAGCGGCTGGGCGTAGGCCGCGACGCGGCTTCGACGCCGCGCCAGACGGCAGAGATGCGAGCGACCTCGAACTCGGCCAGACGGACGTAGCCATCCCACGGGATGAGGATGCACTCGGGGCGCACGTTGCCGTGCACCACCGGCGTGTGCGAGCCATCGCCTGGATCCCGCGCGGCGTGCGCGGCGGTGAGCGCGCCGAGCGTACGCAGCCCGATGTAGAACACCACGTCGTCCGGGACCTCGACGCCGATCGCATCCAGCGTGGCGCGGAAGTCGTCGAGGGCGACGCCTTCGCAGTACTCGAGCACGAGCACCACGGCGCTGTTGGCCGTGGAGAGCTCGTAGGCTTGGATGATCGAGGAATGCGACAGCGTGGCGTACAGCGCGGCGCGGCGCATGTAGTCGCGCACCGACACCTCGGAACCGAGGGTGGCGAACGGCGAGATGCGCAGCACCACCTTGTCGGCGAAGCGCGGCGCCTGCTCCGGCGTGGCGATGGCGATCTCTCCGCGGGGGTCTGCAAAGACCCGCCGCAGGATGCGATAGCCGGCAATCGTGTCGTCGGTAGTGTCGGTCACCCTTGAATCCCACATGTCCAGATGATCAGGCGCGGTCCGGGTGCTGCTTCATGTCCTCGTCGAGCTGATCGAGCAACGAGTTGGCGCGGTCGTCTGCAATCTCGAGCAGCTCGGCCAGCATGTTGAGTGTTTCGTTTTCCTGGTCGGCGATGACGTTGTCCGCGAAGGCAATCGCTGCGGCGAGCACGAAGGCGACCTCGGCGCGGGCTGGATCGTCTTTCAGCTCGCTGGCAACGGACTCGAGACGCTTCTGCATGCCGTCTCGCTCGATGCGGGTCTTGGCGCGCTCGAGCAGCGCGTCGATCTGTGCAGTGCGCACGGAGTCGTGCGACAGGTTGCGCACGGCTCCGCGGAGCACCTCGCGCTCGGGAGTGGCCACGTCGCCGTCGGCGTTCATCATCAAGAACATCGCCTCGCACAGCGGGCCCATGTCACGCTCGAGCACGTCGAGATAGGCGTCGTCCGAGCCGGTAGCCACCGGCATCATCGAGGGCGGAGCTCCGCGTTCGAGCAGTTGATCGCGAAGGCGAGCGAGCGTGGAACTGGACAACCAAAGCATCTGCCGCCGAGCGTATCAGGCCCACTGTGAAAAAGGCCATTCGGCGAAGAGCTGCTCGACTGGCTCTGCGGCAGTCTTCGCCTATTCGGCGAAGAGCTGCTCGACGTCGGCCTTGGTGAGCCGCTTGGCGCCGCCCGCGTCTTCCGAAAGCACGGCCCCGACCAGCTCGCGCTTCTTGCCGCCGAGCTCCAGGATCTTTTCCTCGATCGTGCCCTTGGCGATGAGGCGATACATCGTGACCACGCGGGTTTGCCCGATGCGGTGGGCGCGGTCGGTGGCTTGATCCTCGACGGCCGGGTTCCACCACGGGTCGAAGTGGATCACGGTGTCGGCGGCGGTGAGGTTGAGGCCGCTGCCGCCCGCCTTGAGCGAGATGAGAAACACCGCCGGGCCGTCGTCCCGCTGGAAGCTCTCGACCCGGGCCTGGCGGTCCTTGGTGCTGCCGTCGAGGTATTCGTAGGTGACGTGATCCCGGTCGAGCGCCTGACGGATCAGCTTGAGCATCGAGACGAACTGGCTGAACACCAGCACGCGGTGACCGCCCGCAATCGATGTCTGTACGATTTCGCGCAACGCCACCAGCTTGCCGGAGTCGTCGTCGCCGAACTCGCGCGGCAGACCGAGCAGGCGTGGATCGCACGCAGCCTGGCGCAGGCGGGTGAGACCCGCGAGGATCTGGATCTGCGCCTTGGCGAGCCCCTGCTTTTCGACCTCACCGAGCACCTGCTGACGCACTTCCTTGAGCACGGCGGCGTACAGGTTGCCCTGCTCGCCCATCAGCTCGCAGATCTGGTCGGTCTCGATCTTCTCCGGCAGATCCTTGGCCACCTCGGACTTGGTGCGGCGCAGGATGAACGGGTGGATGGTGGCGCGCAGGCGCTTCGCCGCTTTTTCGTCGCCGTTGTCGATCGGACGGGCGTAGCGCTCCTCGAACTTGTCGAGCGGACCGAGCAGACCGGGCGACACGAAGTCGAAGATGCTCCAGATTTCCGACAGCCGGTTCTCGATCGGCGTGCCCGACAGCGCCAGGCGACGCTCCGACTTCAGGCGCTTGGCCGCGCGCGCGGTGGCCGACAGCGGATTTTTTATGTTCTGCGCTTCGTCCAGGATCGCGTAGCGCAGCTTGCGCTGCGACAGCAGCTCTTCGTCGCGGCGCAGCAGCGCGTAGCTCGTGACGATCACGTCGGCGTCGTCGAGCTCACTCTCGCGGACCTTGCGATCGCCGCCGTGCCAGAGCGCGTACTTGAGCGACGGCGCAAACTTGTCCATCTCGCGGAGCCAGTTGGTGACCACGCTGGTGGGCGCGACGATCAGGGCCTGGAATTGGTTGCCGGCCTTTTCGTCGGCCGCCTTGACCGACAAGATCAGCGCGAGGGTCTGCAGGGTTTTGCCGAGACCCATGTCGTCGGCGAGAATTCCGCCGCTGCCGATCTCGTGCAGGAAGGACAGCCACTGGAAGCCTTGCTCCTGGTAGGGACGCAGCTGCGCCTTCAGGTTGCGCGGCTTCTTGACGAGCCTGATCTCGTCGATGTCGCGCAGTTTCTTGAAAAAGTCCTTGGCGCCGTCCGACACCGACGAACGGCCGACCTGCTCGAGCAGCTCCTGGATGCGACCGGCCTGCGACAGCGGCAGCTTGCCGCCCGCGCCACCGCTGGTGGCCAGGATCTCGGCCTGGCGCTGCAGCACCTGACGCACCTTTTCCGGATCGATCTTCGCGTACGATCCGTCCGACAGGCGCACGTACTTGCGTCCCTCCGCCAGGCAGCTCGCGAGCTCTTCCTGGGTGACGGCGACGCCTTCGCTCTCGAAGCTGAGTCGCAGCGACAGCCAGTCGACGCCGCTGCCGACGCGCGCGCTCGCCGCGAGGCTCTCGCTGCGCATCTGGATGTCGACCAGATCGTCCGGGATGAACAGATCCCAGTCCTCGGGCAGCTGACCGATTCCCTCGGTCCAGAATTTGATGGCGCCTTCGCCGCGGACGAGAAAGCCCCGGCCATCTTCGTCCGGCAAAAGTCCCAGCGAGCGCAGCGAGCTCGCGGCGACTTGTTGCGCTGCGATGTCGCACCGGATGCACTTTGCACGTTTGTGCCCGGTCCTCTGGCTCGGATCCGGCGCCTTGACGATCACCGGCGGAGTCATGCCGTCGGCACGAACCTCGACTTCGGTGTCCTCGTAGGCGGCGCGCAAGACCACGTGCGCTTCGATCAGACTGCCGCCGGCGCGGAGGCGGAACGTCGGCGAAAGGTCGACGACGTCGGCGACCTGCGACAGATCCGGGAGATCCGCGCCGAGCTCGAGCGCCACCTTCGGTAGCCCCTGCGCGATGAGCTGCGGCAGGTGCTCGAGTGACTCGTAGATGGAAGGTGCGCGCAGCAGCCGGCGCAGACCAGCGGGCGACACGCGCCGATCGACGGGGCGTACGGTCGCGTCCTGCGCGTCGACGTAATACGACGGGTTGCCCTCGAACCAGGCGCCCTGCCCCAGCGAGAAGCGGCGCGCATCGGAGCCGCGCGCGAAAGATGCCTTCACCAGCACGCGATCGCCGTCGAGCTCGAGATCGAAGCGCGGACGCAGCGCTTCGTCTGCGTAACGGAGCTCGGCCATCTGCGGCTCGACTACGACGCGGCGATCCCTCAGGGCGGTGAGCAGATCGGCGGCGTCTTCGCCACGCACCTCGACGGTGGCGCGCCGCGGTTGATCCTGCTCGATGCGCGCGAGCAGGCGGATGGCCGGGCGGTCGGCGGTGGGCGCTTGGGCCAACCGCGTCAGCAGCTGCGAGGCCGAGAGAATCTGCCTGGCGTCGGCGTCGAGCAACGACACGCTGAGCGCGCCCGGCCGGATCTGCAAACGGTATTCGATGCGCTTCGGCAGAGGCGGCATCGGCTCGGGCAGCCAGGCGTCGATGCCGCCGGCCATGCCGCCACCCCCGCCTGCACTGGAGGCGCGCGCCACGGGCACGGGATCGCGAGACATCTTGAGGTGGCGCGCGGCTCGGCGGCGGGCACGGCGGCCCATCGGCTGGCCGTTCTGGCTGGCTACGCCGTCACTGAAGCCCGGCGCCGGCGGGGCGACGGATGCCAAGGCCTGCTGCTGCGGGGGCGGCGCCGGACGCGGCAGCACCGCGCGGGCCTGGTCTCGGCAGGCGATGAGCAGCGCGGCCACGTGCTTGCAATGGCCGTTGATCTTCGGAAACGCCGGGCAATTGCACTCGGAACCGAAGCCGGTGGGGGTGAGATGCAACGACGGATCGTGCGCGTCGGGCTCGCTGCCGCCGCCGCACACGCGACCCTTGGCTGCGGCCTCGCTCATTTCGATGTCGGAGACGGCGCCCTTGCGCACGTAGTCGAGCCCGCGAAGAAACGCGCGCGCACCCAGAAAGCGCCGCAGACCGCGGTCCGTCAGCGTGGACAGTGCCTCGAGCAGAGGCGTGGGCGT
>JAYUXI010000147.1:0-4834 GCA_043753085.1 Myxococcales bacterium
CGCACTCTGAGCGTAGGCGATGCCGCTCGTCGCCAGAAAACTGGCGAGGGCGAAGGGAACGAGCACGACGGGCCGAGGCACTCCCTCCCACTACTCGGCTGCGGGGATCTTGAAAATGACTCTGTAGGGGCCAGTGCCTATGGTCGTCACGGACCATGCAAAGCGCAGTCTGGACCCGCCGGGCTCTTTTCTCGACGTTGCTCCGGGCCGCGGCGTTCCCCGGTATGTCTTTACCAATATACCACGCCACCGGTGGTCGCCGGGCCGCACTACGACGGTCCCATGTTCGGTCTCTGCGGTTTTTGCGTCGAGCACGCCGACGTCAAGGCCCTCGCCGGCACCTTGCAGGCCGTGTTCGAAGTTTCGCTGCCAGTGCAACGAACAGATCTGCGTGTGGGCCTGTCCGCGCAGGGCGGGCGGTCGGCCTTGCCGAAGAGTGGCCCGAGCGCATGCGCGGACACGCCAACGTGCTGGCTACCTTCTCGCTGGGCTTCTAGCCTGCGCTCATGGCAACCGACATTCCGGAGCTCGCCAAGCGCGCCCGTCGCGCGGCACGCAAGCTCGCACCCATTTCCGAGGCCGCGAAGAACCGTGCGCTCGAGCGCGTCGCCGGGTTGCTCGAGAGCTCGGTGGCCGACATCGTGAGAGCCAACGCCGTCGACCTCGCAAACGCGCGCGCCAGAAACATCTCCAGCGCGATGCTGGACCGACTGGCGCTCGACGAGTCGCGCGTGTTGGCCATCGCCAAGAGCGTTCGGGACGTGGCGGCGTTGCCCGATCCCGTCGGCCAGACCATCCAGGAGCTGCGGCGGCCCAATGGCCTGCGGGTGCGTCGGGTGCGGGTGCCGCTAGGCGTCATCGCCATGATCTACGAAGCTCGGCCCAACGTCACCATCGAGGCCGCGTCACTCACGCTGAAGACGGGCAACGCCGTGTTGCTGAGAGGCGGCAGCGAGGCCGCCGAATCGAACCGAACGCTCGGGGCGATCGTCACGCAGGCCCTGGTAGATACGGAGCTGCCTGCGGACGCGGTCCAGATCGTGCCGCCCGATGGCCACGACGGCATTCGCATCTTGTTGCAGTGTACAGACGACGTTGACCTCGCGATCCCACGTGGTGGGGAGAAGCTGATTCGCTTCGTGACGGAGCACGCGCGGGTGCCGGTGGTGCAGCATTACAAAGGCGTCTGCCATGCGTTTCTCGACAAGGGAGCTGATTTCGAGGAGGCATGCGCCATCGTGCACGACGGCAAAATGCGTCGGCCGAGCGCGTGCAATTCGCTCGAGGGCCTGCTCGTGCTGCGCTCGGAGATCGAGCGATTGCTCGTGCCCATAGGTGCCTCGCTGATCGCCGCCGGCTGCGAGCTGCGTGGCTGTCCAGAAACCGTGCGAGCGGTGCCCGGCGCGATCCCGGCGACGGAAACAGACCCAGGCACCGAATACCTGTCGCACACGCTGCTCGTGCAGGTGGTGGACAGTCTCGACGATGCACTCGCATTCATCGCCCGCCACGGCTCGGGTCACAGCGAGGTCATCGTCACCCCATCGGAAGAGCACGCCGAGCGCTTCCGGCACGAAGTCGACGCAGCGTGCGTGATGGTGAACGCATCGTCACGCTTCCACGACGGCGGCGAGCTCGGCTTGGGTGCCGAGCTCGGGATCGCCACCAGCCGGCTGCACTGGCGTGGTCCGATGGGCCTCGAGGCGCTCACCACCATGAAGTGGCTGGTTGACGGCGCGGGTCAGGTCCGAGGATAGTAGGCGAGCTTTGGCTACTACGAAAAAAGAAGAGCGCCCGAAACTGAAGTCTTCGCACGGCGCTGCCCCGCCTCCGAAAAAGGCGGCACAGGCGAAGAAGAAAGCGAAGGCCGTGCTGCCGGCGCGCGCCCGCGAGGCGGCCGAAGGTCGCGTGCCGCGCGCCCCGAAACCGATCGCAGCCGACGCCGCTCCCGCGTCGACGAAAGGGAAGGCCAAGCGCGGCGGGGACGTCTCCGAATCCATCGCGAGTGACGACGCCCGCCGGACGGCCGTGGCCATCGCGCTCGCGGCTCTCGACAAGAAAGCCGTAGGGCTCGAGATTCTCGATGTCGCAGGACGCGTCGATTATGCAGACTTCCTGGTACTCATGAGTGGTCGCAGCGACCGTCACACCGCGTCGCTGGCGCAGGGCATCGAGGAGACCCTCAACAAGAAGGGCCGTCGGGCGCTTTCGATCGAGGGCCTGCCGCATGCCAACTGGGTGTTGATGGACTACGGCGACGTCGTCGTGCACGTGTTCCAAGACGACGCTCGCAGCGCCTACGACCTCGAAGGCCTGTGGATGGACGCCCAGCGCCTGCCCCTGCCAGCCGACCGCGCCTGACGATCCGACACCGTCGGCAGCCAGCCGCGCCCGTCCCGGGCCACCCTCCCGCCATCCGGGACTCCCGCCATCCGCGATACTTGACTAGCGAAGTTCCCTGCAATGAGAGCCAGAGTCGGGTGGACCGGCGGGTGGCACGCGCATTGCGAGGGGCTCGCATGCGACTCAACTTCAAGCGACTTGGGCTTCTCGGCTCGCGGTACGCGCGCGCCGTTGCCAAGCTGGTAGGGCTCACGCCGGCGCGCCTCGATTTCGTGACGCTGCTGATGTCCGGCCATCTTTGTCAGCGGGACATCGCGGCCAAACTTTGCGTTTCTGAATCCGTGGTCAGCAAGATGGTACGCGGGCTCATGCGCATCGGGATGGTCACGCGCGAAGTTCCCGCCGCCGACAAGAGGTTTCGCGTCGTATCACTCACCGAGTATGGGCGCGCCCAGTACGCCAGTCTCACGCACTGCGAATGGTTCATGGATCCCGACGTGCGGCACGACGCCCAGAGTCTCGGCGAGGAGATGTGGAGTGAGAGCTGGAGGCAGACACTCGAGGAACTAAAGCTCGGCCATCTGCTTTCGATCTTTCGTTTCGACTACGCGGGAGCCCAGGCGCCCGAACCACCCTACGCCGCGATTCGAAGGCATCGCCACCAACGCAAACGCGCGTACGCCGATCCGCTCTGCGAGCTCGGTGAATGGTTCTTCGACCCGAGTTGGCCCGCCACGGTGCGCGAGTTGCGGCCGCCCGTCGCTCGCGGCATGGTGCCCGACCCGCTCTCGATGGCGCTCGCGGTGGCGTGTGAGCGCGAACGAGCTGCACGGGAAGAAGAACGCCTGCGCCGCATCGAACGGCGCGCGCGTATGCCACGCGCCCTCGCCTTGCTCAGTCCCGGATGACTTCCTTCTTACCGAAGACGAACGCGAGCCCGACCGAGATGAAGTAAAGCCCGATCAGTGCCGAGCTCATGACAAGTTGGCTGGTGACCTCACCGCCCGGGGTAATGATCGCGCCGGCGACGAAAGCACCGAGAACCGCGAAGCGACTGAACGAGAGCAGCTGCTTGGGCGTGACGATGCCTGCGATCGACAGAAACGTGAGCAGCAGCGGCAGCTCGAACACGCAACCGAAGGCAAGCAAGATCCGGGTGGTGAAGTCGAGGTAAAAGCCGAGCGTCGGACGCTGCGTGAGCAGGGCGCCGGAGCTGCCGATGGGGCCGAGCAACGACAGGAAGTAGTCGAAGAACAGCGGGAAGGCGGCGTAGTAACAAAATGCGATGCCCGACGCGAAGAGCAGCGACGAGAACACCACGAAGGGGATCACGAAACGCTTCTCGCGTGCGTACAGCCCAGGACTGATGAACGCCCACAGCTGGTAAAAAATCACGGGCGCTGCCAGAATTACGCCGCCCACCATCGACAGCTGCATGTAACCGACGAATGGATCGGTAGGCGACAGGGTCTGCAGCTCGACCGTGCCGGGGAGTTTCCGCGCCGTCCACGCCCGCTGGTACGGCATGATCAGCAAGTCGAGTAGCTGTTCGCGCTTGATCCAGCACGCGCCGGCGCCGAGCAGTAGAGCCAACCCAGCCCGTACGACCCGCTTGCGAAATTCGCCCAGGTGCTCCCAGATCGTCATCTTCGCGTCGCGCTCGGGCAGCTCCGGGGTGTCGTCGATATCGGCGCTCACGGCGTCTCCCCGGGGGCAGCAGAAGGCATGGCAACCTCCTGCGGTCTAGGTGGCATGTACACAGAATCGAGCGCGTACTTGGACGCGGGCAGATCGTCGTACAGTACGGCGTTGTCTGGAATGGCGCCGTACGAATCGACGCCGTCCTGGGGGTACTCGCGCTCGCGCAAGAGGACGTCTTCGAGCTGCTGGACCTCGCGCTCGTGCGACTTCTGGTTTTCCAGGGTTACGCCTCGCGACACCGAGTCCAGCTCGCCCCGCGCGAGCGCCCGGATCTCGCGGATGTCATCGCCCAGGCTGCCTTCGCGGAGCACGTCGTCGATGCCGCTCTGGGCGCGCAGATCCGCCGCGAAGCGTCGCGCTTTTCCGGCCCATTGCCCGGCTTTGCGGAGCATCTTCGGCAGCTCTTTCGGCCCGAGCACCACGATGCCGACGACGAGCACCACCAGAAATTCGCCGAAATCCATTCCAAACACGGATGTAACCGTAGAACGGAGGGCGGCGCGCTTCAACGTCGGGCTCTCCGAAAGCGCCGTGATGCTGCTAGGACGCCTTCCTTCGATGCAATCTGCGCTCGTTGTCCAAGGCCTTTCTCCAGATGCGCTGGCGCGTGCGCTGGAACCACAGGTCACGTTGTCCGAGGCCCGGAAGATCCTCGGCGCTTGCTTGCGCGAGGGCCGCTTGGTCGAGGCGCTGCCCGGCATCCGCCGCGTTGCGCTGGAGGCCGTCAGAGCGCGGCTTCGCTACGGCACCAGCAGCGTCGTCGCGCACGAAAAGAGCCAGGAAGATCCGT
>JAYUXI010000148.1:0-1890 GCA_043753085.1 Myxococcales bacterium
CGCGCTCGCCTCGTCGTCGACGATCTCATCGAGTTCCAGCACTTCGTGGGCGACACCTTCGACCTCGGCGACGGCATGCAGGGACGCCTGGTGCCCGGCGCCGGCGGCCCACACTACGAGATCCAAGAAGACGGCGCGGTGGTCGCCACCTTCCCGGCCGCGGTCAGCCTGCCGGAGCGCCGCACGGGGGCATTGCCGCACCCGATCCCGTTCACCCCGCCCGAGTTCGGCGTCACCGTGCTCGGCGCCAGCCACGGCTTCGACCCGGCCGGCAAAACCACGGGCTTCATGCTGTGGCTGGGCGGGCGCGCGCTGCTCGTGGATCCGCCCACGGACACCACCGAGTACCTGCGCGATCGCGGCGTGCCGCCCAAACTGATCGACGGCATCATCCTCACGCACTGCCATGCCGACCACGACGCTGGCACGTTCCAAAAGCTGCTCGAAGAGCAGCGGCTTACCCTGTACACGACGCCGCTCATCGTCGGATCGTTCTTGCGGAAGTACGGCGCGCTCTCCGGGCTCGGCGAGGATTTCTTGCGCCGCACGTTTCTGTTCCAGCCCGTGTGCATCGGAGCGCCGGTGCACGTGCGCGGCGGCGAGCTCTGGTTTCGCTATCGCCTGCACTCGATCCCCACCGTCGGCTTCGAGGCGTACTACGGCGGCAAGAGCATCTACATTTCGGCCGACACGTTGTTCGATCCCGAGCGCATCGGCGCCATGCTCGAACGCGGCATCCTGCACAAGGAACGCCACGACGAGCTCGTCACGTTCCCGGCGCACCATTCGGTGGTCCTGCACGAGGCAGGGATCCCGCCGCTGCACACGCCGGTGTCCGCCCTGCAGGCATTGCCCGAGGCCGCCAAGAAGCGGCTGCGACTCGTGCACATTGCAAAGAAAGACGTGCCCGACGGCTTGGTCGCAGCCGACGTCGGGCTCGAGCACACGCTCGCTCTCGACGTGTCGCCGCCCCATCACGCCGAGGCGATCCGCCTGCTCGACGCCTTCTCCATGGTCGACTTTTTTCGCGACCTGCCGCTGTCGCGGGCGCGCGCGCTCTTGCAGGTCGTGAAAGAACGGCGCGCCCAGCCTGGTGAGGTGATCGTCAAAGAAGGCACGCTCGGCAGCGCCTTCTACGTCATCCGCAACGGCGTGGTGGCCGTCGTCCGCGGCGGCCGCACCGTCAAGCGCTACACCGCCGGCGACTACTTTGGCGAAGCGGCGCTGCTGCTCGATCGCCCGCGCGGCGCCGACGTCGTGGCCGAGACCCAGGTCGAGCTGCTGGCCATCGAGCGCGACGAGTTTTTGGCGCTGGTGCGCAAGACCGAGCTGCACGAGCGACTGCATCGCCTGGTGCAAGGCCAGGCTGATGGCACGTGGGAGCTGATCAATCAGAACAACGCGCTCTCACGCATGTCCAGTGCGCAGAAGACCCAGCTCGAAACCTTCTTCGAGCCGCGCGAGAGCGCCGTGGGCGAATTGATCGCCGAGAGCGGCGCGGTACCCACCGAGGTCGTGTTGCTGGACACCGCCGAGGCCACGCTCGAGGGGGTGGAGCGCCCGTTCGTGCGGGGCGCGTTCCTCGGTGACGTCGACGCCACGCTCGAGGGCAGAGCCACCGAATGCACGGCTCGCGTGTCGCGCGCCGGGCGCATGTTCGTGCTCAGCCGGCAGGATCTGAAGTTATTTTTCGCCGAAAACCCGGGCGCGCTGCTCACGTTTCTCGGCACCAAGTTCGTCGAATAAAGGCCGAGTGTCGGCGCGTGGCTGGCGACACCATGCAAAGTTCTGGCGGCCATGCTCGAATTGGCCTCCGTCTCTAGCTCCGTCGCAGGAGTAGGGGTCGACCCGCGAAGGCCTGGATCAACGTGCCTACGCAAAAGCCGACCG
>JAYUXI010000149.1:0-1889 GCA_043753085.1 Myxococcales bacterium
GGCTCGCTACTTCTTGCCGATCTCGAACGTGTTGAACGGCGTGAACGTGCCGATCGGGCAGACGGCCGGGTTGGCTGGATTGCAGTCGTCGCCACGGGCCGCAAGCGCGACTCCGACCGAGGCGGCCGCGAGGCCACCGGCGAGCAACACGCCCCCGCCGATCCAGACCCAGAGCGGGAGCGGCTTCTTCTCTTCCCGGAGCGTGACCTCGAACGTGCGGACCGCGCTCTCGGTGATGGTGAAATCCGCTTGCCAGGGCTGGTGTCCGGGCGCGGTGACGCGGAGCAGGTGGGCGCCCACGGGGGTCGGGCCGAACCACTCGTACGAGCCAACGGCCTTGTTGTCGATGTAGATGGTGGAGTTCTTCTCGGAGGTGCGGATGGAGACGCGGCCCTCGTGCGAGTGCTTGGTGAGCGTCACCTTCACGACCGAGATCTTGCCGGCGCTGATGGTCACGTCTTGTTCGAAGTCGACGAAGTCAGCCTTGGTGATCTTCACCTTGTGCGCGCCCATGTCGACCATGAGCGGCGCCGTGACGGGCGTGGTGGCCACGACGACTCCGTCGATCGCAACCTGCGCGCCGGGCTCGGCCACCTCGATCTTGAGGGGCGCGACCAGCGTGTCGATCACGCTGAGAAGCTGCTCGGCCTCGCGCTTGTCGATCTCGGTGAGCAAGCCTTTGCTGCCACCCTCCACCACGTACTGATTCACCAGCGTCTGCACCTCGGCGTAGTGGCGGAGCACCTTCTGGCAGGCCGCCATGTTCCACAGCAGACGCGGATCTTTGCTCTCGTCGAACGCTTGTTTGAAGCGCGCCGACGCGTTCACGTAGTCCTTGTCCCGGTACAGCGTGACGGCCACGACGTAATGGGCCTTGGCCTCGCCGGTCAGGGTCTCGGCCAGTGGTTTGACCTTGGTAACGGCCGGCGCCGCTTGGGCATGAGCCGCGGTGGGCGCGAGCGCCGCCAGGTGCGCGACTGCCAGCGAGAGCGCTAGGGGCGCGAGGATGCGGGAACGAGAGATGCGGGAACGAGAGATGCGGGTCGGCATGCGGTGGTCTCAGAAGGCGTTCAGCGTAACTTTGTACGGGAAGAACGTGCCGTTCGGCACCCCGTTCTTCGTTTCCGGAGTGGCAGCGATGGCGATCACCGCCGTGGCGATGCCGGCCACGAGCACGCTGCCGGCCACGATGGCCCACACAGGAACGCGACGCTTGGTGCGCTCCAACGTGACGTCGAACGATCGCGAGCTGTTCTCCGCGATGGTGAACGAAAGGTCGTACGGTTTGTAGCCGTCCTTGCTGACGTACAGCTGGTGCGCACCGGAGGCAACGATGCCCGAGTAGGTGCCCCGGCCGACCGCCTTCGAATCGATCGAGATGGAGGAATCGGCCTCGGACGTGCGGATGGCGATGCGACCGTCCTTGATGTGCGGCAGCAGCTTCACGTCGACGACGGCGGTGGCGCCGACGCCGATCGGCACGGCGGCCTGGTAGGGCAGGAAGTTGTCTTTGGTGACGCGAATGGACCGGGTGCCGGTGTCGAGCGTGACGGCCTTCGGCAGCGGCGACTCTCCGACCTGTTCGCCGTCGACTGCGATCGCCGCGCCCGGCTCGTTCACGCGGATGGTGACGTTGGACACGAGACGGTCGAGCACGGCGAGCAGCTCGCTCGCGTCGGTCTTGTCTTTCTCGGTGAGGTCCGTGCCGAGGGTAACGTACTGTCGCACCAGCACCCGGGCCTTGGCGTAGTGTCGCTGCTGCTTCTCCGCCGCCGCGGCGTTCCAGAGCAGACGAGCGTCCTTCGAGCTCTCGTAGGCCTGGACGAACTTCGCGGCCGACTGGGAGAACGCGCCTTGCTTGTAGAGTGCAACGGCCGTGTCGTAGTCGC
>JAYUXI010000150.1:0-1889 GCA_043753085.1 Myxococcales bacterium
AAGATTTCTTCGCGGGCGATGCGGCACGCCGGGCTCGCGCCGGTGAAGAACGTGGGGGCGAAGAAGTAGCCCCGCTCCGGCAAGCTGCCGGGCATGGTCCAGCGCACGGCGCCTTCTTCCTCGCCGGCGGCGACCAGCTCCTGGATGCGTGCAAGCTGCATCTTCGAGTTGATGGCGCCGACGTCGGTGTTCTTGTCCATCGGGTTGCCGACCCGCAGGGTGGACATGCGATCGCGGAGCTTGCGCACCACGACGTCGTGCACGCTCTCTTCGACCAGCAAGCGCGAGCCGGCGCAGCACACATGACCCTGGTTGAAGAAGATCCCCTGCACGATGCCCTCGATGGCTTGATCGAGCGGGGCGTCGGCGAAGATGATGTTGGCGGCCTTGCCGCCCAGCTCGAGGGTGAGGCGCTTGTTCGTGCCGGCAAGCTCGCGTTGGATGCGCTTGCCGACGCCGGTGGAGCCGGTGAACGCAATCTTGTCGATGCCGGGATGGCCCACCACCGCGGCGCCAGTGGCTCCCGCGCCGGTGACGATGTTCACCACGCCAGGCGGGAGCTCGGCTTCTTCCAGGATGCGCGCCAGCATCAGCGCCGTCAGCGGCGTGGTCTCCGCCGGCTTCAGCACCACGGTGTTGCCACACGCGAGGGCCGGGGCAAGCTTCCACGCGGCCATCAGCAGCGGGAAGTTCCACGGAATGATCTGTCCGGCGACGCCCAGCGGCGAGACGCTACGGCCGTGGAAGGCCAGGTCGAGTTTGTCGGCCCAGCCGGCGTGGTGGAAAAAGTGCGCGATGGCGAGCGGCACGTCCACGTCGCGCGATTCCTTGATCGGCTTGCCGCCGTCCAGCGTTTCCACGATGGCGAGCTCGCGCGCCTTCTCCTGCATGGCGCGCGCGATGCGGAAGATGTACTTTGCACGTTCCTTGCCGGGCATGCGGCCCCAGGTCTTCTCGTACGCGCGGCGCGCGGCCTGAACCGCCAGATCGACGTCCTCGGCGCTGGCTTGGGCTACCTGCGACAGCACCTGCTCGGTGGCGGGGTTGATCGTGTCGAAGTACGTACCCGCCCTGGGCGCGGTCCATCTGCCGTCGATGAAAAGCTCGTGGCGCTCGGCGATGCGCAGGTGCTCGGCGGACTCGAGCGCGGGCGCGTAGTCCCAGGCGTGGCCGAAATCGAGGGCGCGAGTTTCCGCGCGGGGATCGGGCTGGGCGGCGAGCCCGGCTGGTGCGCCGCCCATGGCACCGACGTTGGTTTTTGGTTTGGTCATCGACACGGGCTCACTCCTTCGAGAAGTCTTCGGACGCTGCGTAGTTGCCGGTGCGCTCTTTTTCGAGCTGCGACAGGACGTCGTTGAGAAGGGCGCTGGCGCCGAACCGGAACAGATCCGGCGTGAGCCACGCGTCGCCCAGGGTTTCGCGCACGAGCACCAGGTAGTGCAGCGCCTGCTTGGCCGTGCGCACGCCGCCGGCCGGCTTCATGCCGATCTTGATGCCGGTGGCGTAGTAGTGGTCGCGGATCGCCTCGAGCATCAGCAAGGTGACCGGCATGGTGGCTGCAGGTTGCACCTTTCCGGTCGAGGTCTTGATGAAGTCCGCCCCGGCGGCGATGGCGAGATCGCTGGCGACGCGGATGCGATCGTAGGTGGCGAGCTCGCCCGTTTCCAAAATGACTTTGAGGTGAGCGGCGCCGCAGGCCTCTTTGGTGGCGGCGATCTCGTCGAAAACCTTGCCGAAATCGCCGGCGAGGAAGGCGCCGCGGTCGATGACCATGTCGATCTCGTCAGCGCCGAACTCGACCGCACGGCGCACGTCGTCGAGCTTTATGTCGAGGGGGGACTGGCCGCTCGGGAACGCTGTGGCGACGCTGGCGACATGGACAGTGCTAC
>JAYUXI010000151.1:0-4828 GCA_043753085.1 Myxococcales bacterium
TACTCGGCGGCAAGTACCCCTTCTCCTTCGGGCACGATGCGAGCACGCAAAGCGGAACGTTCGGTGACGTCGTCTCTACCTGCGACTGGGACAAGTGACGTGGGACTTCTCGTCGACGGTGTGTGGCGAGATCAGGGGTACGACACGGCCCAGAGTGGCGGCCGCTTCGAGCGCAAGGAAGCGGCGTTTCGCGGCACCGTCGACCAAGCCGACGCCGAGCCCGGGCGCTATCACCTGTATGTTGCCTACGCCTGCCCGTGGGCGCACCGCACGCTGATCGCTCGCAAGCTCAAGAGGCTCGAGGACGTGATCTCGTTCTCGAGCGTGGAGCCGCTCATGCTGGAAAACGGCTGGAAGTTCGCCGCTTCGGGTGAGCTGGCAGATCCGCTGTTCAGCGCGGGGTACCTGCACGAGATTTACACGCGAGCCGACGCGAGGTTCACCGGGCGCGTCACGGTGCCGATCCTGTGGGACAAGAACAGAGGCACCATCATCAACAACGAGTCGGCCGAGATCCTGGAAATCCTGAACACGGCGTTCGCGAAGGTGGCGCCCGAAACGGCCGATCTTTACCCAGAGGCGCTGCGAGCCGAGATGGATCCGCTGAACCAGCGCATCTACGAGACGCTCAACAACGGCGTGTATCGCTGCGGGTTCGCCACCACCCAGGGGGCTTACGAAGAAGCCTTCGGTCCCCTGTTCGAGACGCTCGAGTTTCTCGAGGAGCATCTGTCCACCCGGCGTTGGCTGATGGACGGCACGTTCACCTTGGCCGACATCCGCCTCTTCACGACGCTCGTTCGGTTCGACGCGGTCTACTACTCGCACTTCAAGTGCAATCAGCGCCGCATCGAGGATTACCCGCACCTGGCTGGGTACGTGCGGGACGTGTACCAGCTGCCCGGAGTGGCGGAGACCGTGCACCTGGCCCCCACCAAGCAGCACTACTTCGGCAGCCACAAGACCATCAACCCCACGGGAATCGTTCCGGTTGGTCCCGCGCTGGATTTCACGCGCCCGCACGAGCGCGCGAACCTCGCCGGCGCGTTCTAGAAACTCGCGAAAGCGAGTACGGGCTATCGAGCAGGCGCGCACCTGCGTCGATGGCGTCCGGGCATGAACGAAGTCACCTACCATTGCCCCGCCGTGACGGTCCTCGATCCAGCCGCCGCCGCCGCCCTCGTGCGGCTGCACACGCGCGTCTCGTCGGTGTCTTCCGTGCCCGAGCTCCGCTTGCATCAGGCAACCGACCCCCTCGCGCTCTGGCAAACCCTGAGCGCTGGCTCCCCGAGCGCACCCTTACCCTACTGGGCCTTCGCGTGGGCGGGCGGGCGCGGCCTCGCGCGATACCTGCTGGACCACCCCGAGATCGTGCGCGGCAGACGCGTCGTCGACTTCGGGTCGGGCTCCGGGCTCGTCGCCATTGCGGCGGCGCGCGCCGGTGCCACGTCGGTCACCGCGTTCGACGTGGACCCGCTGGCCCGAGCCGCGGCCGGCCTCAACGCGAAGCTGGCGAGCGTAGAGCTGTATGCGGAGTGCATCGATCTGGTCGGGCGACCGGTCGACGCCGACGTGGTGCTGGCGGGCGACATCTTCTACGACCGGGCGCTCACGCTGCGGGCGTTGCCGTGGCTGCGTAGCCTCGTGGCCGCTGGCGCCGCGGTGTGGGTCGGCGATCCGGGTCGCGATCACCGGCCCGGCGAGGGACTGCGCACGGTGCATACCGTACACGTTCCAGTAGAACCGGCGCTCGAGAGCGGCACCGTGAAAGACGTTGCGATTCTCTCGGTGCTGGCTGGTTGATCAGTCGTGAAGCCGGCTGCGCCGCGTTCGCATCACAGCGCTTCGCTCGCGAATGCTCAGCCCTTCACGCCGCCCGCGGTGAGGCCGCCTACCAGCTGTTTCTGCACTGCGTAGAAGATCGCGACGACGGGCAAGCTGACCAGCAGCGCGCCTGCGGCAAAGGGCCCCCAGCGGGCGTCGTGCTCGCCGACGAGGCGTTGCAGAACGACCGGCAGCGTGAAGGCGTCTTCCTTCGACAACAGCGTGGCGGCGAGCACGAACTCGTTCCAGGCCGCCATGAACGCGAACAAGAACGTGACGGCGATGGAGGGCCGGGCGGCCGGGAGCGCCACCTTGAGGAACGCCTGCGTGCGGGTGGCCCCATCGACCATGGCGGCCTCTTCGAGATCGACCGGCACGGCCTCGAAGGCCCCGCGGATCTGGAACACGGCGAATGGGATGGCAGTGGCCGCGTAGACGAGCACGAGTCCGGCACGCGAATCGAGCAGGCCCAGCGCCGACAGCAGCAAGTAGAGTGGCACCGCGCTGGCCACGGTGGGAAACATCTGGGTGAAGAGCAGCGCTTTCATGCCGGCGCCCGATCCCTTGAAGCGAAACCGTGCGAGCGCGTAGCCAGCAGGGGTGGCCAGCACGATGGCGACGCCCGCGGTGGCGATCGAAACCAGGAGCGAGTTGAGCACCTGCCGGATGAAGATGCCGCGCGCCGCTGCGTCGGCGCCTATCACGCTGCGAAAGTTGTCGAGCGAGGGGGCGCTGGGAATCGGCAAGATACGGGCTTCGGTGCCGAGGCCGTCGGGCGAGAACGCCAGCGTCGCCACCCACAGCACTGGATACAGTGCGAACGCCACTGCCAGCAAGAGTGCAGCATGCACCCAGATCTGACTGCCGCGGACCTTCTGCTCTTCGCCGTGGTTGCTCATGGTGCCTCGCTGGGCGATGCGATCGTCGCAGCAATTCTGGGGAAAAGCAGGCGGTCGATCAGGCGCGTGGACGAAGCCAAAAGCAGGAAGATGAGCACCGCGTACGCTGCGGCGTAGCCGTAGTGCGCTTCCCGGGTGAAGGCCCAGCGGTAGGCCTCGCTGATCAGGATGTCGGTCTGGCCCCCCGGCTCGCCGCCAGACACCAAGAACACCACGTTGAAGGCGTTGAAAGTCCACACCGAGCCAAGCACCACGGCGGGCAAAAGCGTGGGCCGGAGCAGCGGCAAGGTGACGAGGCGAAAGCGTTGCCACGGCGAGGCGCCGTCGACGTCGGCGGCTTCCAGTACTTCTTTGGGCAAACTGGTGATGGCGCCGAGCACCACCACCATCATGAACGGAAAACCGAGCCAGACGTTGGTCGCCACGTTGGCGGCGAACGCGGTGGAAAACCGCGAGAAAAAGGAGATGGGCTCGGCCCCGAGCAGCCCGAGCAGCGCGTTGATGGCGCCGAGCTGACGATGGAACATGCCCTTCCATGCCAGCGCGGTGACGTACGAAGGGATCGCCCAGGGCAGGATCAGCAAGGTGCGGTACACGCCGCGAATCCTGCCGAGCGGGCGCGAGAGCAACACCCCGAGCACCAGGCCGATGCCCACGTGGAAAAGCACGTTGATCACGGTCCACGCCACGGTGACCAGCAGCGTCAGCCAGAACGAGCCGCTCTCGAACAGCCCGGTACCGGCAGCGGAGAGAATGTCGGCGTAGTTGGCCAGCCCCACGAACGTGGCGCTTTCCTGCGTGCCCACGAACAGCGACGTGGCAGCGCCCGCCAGCAGTGGCAACGCAACCAGCACCGTGGTCGCGAGCGCGGCGGGCGCCACGTAGCCGAACGCCAGGGCGGAGCGGCGCAGCGAGAGCTCGGGCACGGCCAGCTTGCGTCGGCGCAGATACCAGAGCGCGCAGCCGAAGGTGAATGCGCCGATCAGCGCCAGTGGCCACGGCGACGTGCGCGGCGGCGGTGGGCGCATCGAGCGCCGAAACTCGCGCTCGGCCTGCACCAGCGCAGCGGTCGCGGAGCCGTCGCCACGGAGCACGCGCAGCAAGGCACGTTCGGCCGGTTGCCAGACGGCACGCATGGCGGCCGATCGCGGCGTACGCACGGCGCGCATGGCCACGGCGCGAAAACCGGTAAGGAACGGATCGGCGGCCAAGGCGGGATCGCTCCACGCGTTGCCTTGCGCCACCACCTGCCGCCCGACCAGCGCGCGCTGGCGAGCGCCCACGGGGCTGACCAGGAGCTGCAAGAACGCCGCCGCATCCTGGCGCCGCAGGCCCTGCGGCGTGACGAACGCCGCCTCCACGGTCATCAGCGGCAGCACCGGACCCGCGGCCGCAATCGGCGGCGGCGCTTCGACGTGGTAGGCCATGCCAGCCGGCAGATCGGCCGCCAGCCATGGCCCAGAAAGCACGGTGGCGGCTTTGCCGGCCAGAAACAGCTGCGTGACCAGCGCGCCGGCGGCCTCTTCCGGCAGCTGGCCGCGATTCTGTGCAGCGTACACGAATTCGAGCGAGCGAGCAGCCGCGGGGCCGACGAACCCGAAGGCGTCGTCGCTTTCCCCGTACTGACCGGAGAAGGCCTGTTCGGGATCGCTTTCTGGTCGCAGATAGCGTCCGCCGAATGCGTGCAGGATGCCTGCATGAAAGTAGGCGCTGCCGGCCTCGTACACGACTCCGTACTGGACCCCCTTCGGTTTGACCGCCAGCAACTCTTCGAACGTGGCAGGCGCGTGGGGCAGGAGCGCGTCGTTGACGTAGAGCGCCACGGTCTTGTGCGCGATGGGTACGCCGTACACGCCGCCGTCTGCCGCGCTCACCACGTCGACGTCTTCCCTGGCCACGCCCACGAGCAGCGTTGCGGTGAGCGCCGCAGGCAGCTGCGCGAGCAGCCCCTGCGCCACGTAGCTGCCGAGGCGCTCGTGGGCGTCGAGGAAGATGTCCGGACCGTGCCCAAGCTTGATTGCGCTTTCCAGCTTGGACGCGTACGCGCCGAACGGCACGGAAAGGAGCTCGACGGGATGGCCCGCTGCACGGGACTGTTCGGCCAG
>JAYUXI010000152.1:0-1884 GCA_043753085.1 Myxococcales bacterium
CGCCCGGCAAGAACGTCCCCAGCGGATATGGGGCATCTTGCAAGTGACCGAGGCGGATCAGCCACTCCGACTTGCCGTCCACGTCGAACGGCAAACGGCCCGTCAGCATCTCGTAGAAAACACTGGCTGCAGAGTACAAGTAACTGCGCCCGTCCAGCTTGTGGCCCTGCACTTGCTCCGGCGACATGTACGGGCCCGTGCCCGGGCGCGTAGGTAAATCAAGCGTGTTCTCGGGGCAAAGGCGTGGTGGTGGTGAGGTGTCCGGCGCAGGATTTCGGGCTGGCGGGGGGACGGACGACGGCGTGTCTCGCGTGCGGAGCCCTGCCCGCCGGAGTGTTCCGGGCGCGTTTTGGTGTGCACCGCCGCCTTGGCGCGGACGGATCGCGCGGGTTGTTCGGCAGCGTGCTCGGCGGCAGCGTGTTCGGCGCCGGTCGTGCTCGACGCTTCCCGCGGCGCCCGGTACCGTGACGCCATGCTCAACGCATCGCTTCGCGCCACAATTCTGTTCGCCCTGCCGCTCTTCGCGGCGTGCAGCTCGACCCCTACGCCGACCGAGCTGTGTGAGGACGCTTACGCCAAGAAGTGCGCCGACGACGACGACGACGACGGCGACCGGACCGCGGCCCAATGCGCCAAAGAAGCGCAGTCCATTCTGGATGCCGCAGCGCAACGAGGGAGCAGCTGCCAAGAGAGCGTGGACCGCTACTTCGAATGCGTCGGGAGCAAGCTAGACACGATCGACCAGTGCACCGACGGTGGCGAGGAGCTGGACACGTGCTCCAACGACGACATCGCCTGCGCCCTTCAGGACGACAGCGACGACGTGACGTCGAACTGACGCCTTCGCTTCCTGGTCTTCCCTAGCTTCGTAGACGGGGCGCTCTGCCGGAGTCGGAGAGAGACGGCGTCGACGAAGGCTTCGCTACCCGAAGACGCGGGTGAACTCGCGCGGGGCTCGCTTGGTGCGCGTGCAGCGCGTAGCAGCCGGCAAGTAGCAGACGGTGAGGGCCCGGCGTGCCTGCCCCGACGTGCTGCGCCGCGAGCGATGCCACATGTGATTGTGGATCAGGATCACCTCGCCCGCCTTCGCCGGCAGGGCCACCGCTTGGGTTTCGGCGTCGGCCGCGAGTGCGGTTGCGATGGGCACCACGCCGCCAATGGGCCGTACCAGGCCCGCGTGGTGCGTGCCCGGCAACACCTCGAGGCACCCGCCGCCGAGAGGCACGTCGTCGAGGGCGGTCCAGAGCTGCAGCACCGGATCGCGATTCACGCCCCAAAACAGGCCGCCGTCCTGGTGCCAAGGCAAGGTGCTGCCGCCGGTTTCGGCTGCCTTGTTGAACACGAGTGCGCGGTAGATCGACACGTCCGGCCCGGTGACGGCGCGCACCAGCGGCGCGAGCTCCAGATGCTGCAGGTACGCGAAGAACAGCGGATCCTTCTCGAGCTTTTCGATCTTCCGGTAGCGCAGGCTGCGGCCTTGGTAGTGCGTAGGCAAATCGAGTGCGTTCTCGGGGCAAGGGCGTGGTGGTGGTGAGGTGTCCGGCGCAGGATTTCGAGCTGGCGGGGGGACGGACGACGGCGTGTCTCGCGTGCGGAGCCTGCCCGCCGGAGTGTTCCGGGCGCGTTTTGGTGCGCAGGGCGCACCGCCGCCTTGGCGCGGACGGATCGCGCGCGTTGTTCGGCAGCGTACTCGGCGCCCGCGCTTCTGCGCAGCACCTGACTTTTCCAATACGGCGGACCGCGCGCTGGCGCTCGGGGCGGCACGTCGGTCGGCTCGCCGAGTGCACGCAAGAAGCGGGCGATGGTGCGGGGCTCGGTGACCATGGCGAGCAGGCGCATGCGGCCCGCGCAGCTCGGGCAGGCGAGCACGTCGAGCCGAAGGTC
>JAYUXI010000153.1:0-1877 GCA_043753085.1 Myxococcales bacterium
GCCGTCAGTTGGGCAGGGTGCACTCGGGGCAGTTCACGTTCTGGACGGCTTCGTCGTTCGCGATCTTCCCGACCCACTCGCTCAGCTTCGTGCTCGCGATGGTCTTCTCGTAGAAAGCGTTCTTCTCGATGATGCAGTGCACGCTGCCGTCGGACGTGTACTCGCGGAACGTGGGGACGTCGCGGACGAGCTCGCCGAGGTTGGCGAGCATGCCGGCCTGCCAGCCGCTGCCGCCCATCAAGTTGAAGAACTGACCCTGCGTCGTGTCTGACACCGTGTTGTATTGCGACAAGCGAACGCCCGGGTACGTGGTGGCGATGCCCTTGTAGAGGTACGCGAGCGTCTTGAATTCGCCTGCGCTGCCCACTTCTGCCGGGAACGTGGCGGCGAAGCCCCACGCCTCGCTCAGGATCGGAAAGAACGTGGCCGGGAACACGCCCGCAGCCGAGTCCGAGAAGTGGCGAATCTTCGCGCCCGTGTAGTGCTTCTGGAGCGCGGGGGTCCAGTAGATGCTGCCGTAGCCGCCCGCGCTGCAGCCGGTGACGAAGACTCGCTCCGGCGCCTGGAACTGCGAGTACACGTACTCCAGCACGGCGGCCGTGTTCTTCGCGCCGCGGTGCTGCACGGTCCGCGCGCCAGGCGGGGCGCCGGGCGGGGCGCCAGACGGGGCGTCGAAGGTTTGCTCGCTGTCGCCCCAGTGCACGTCGGCGCTGCAATAGGGAACCACGACGTGGGTCCAGCCTTTGAGCGGGTTGGCATCGTTGCCGTGGTCGCGAATGCCGACCTGCGTGCCGCCCGTGTAGTCTGCACCCGTCACGATGTCCTTGTAGACAGCACCGTCGCCCGCGCTGCCCGGCCGGTTGCAGGTGGCCTGGTTCCAGCACGCGCCGCCGCCTTCGAACTCGACGACCACTTTGGTCGGATCACCGGGCCGAACGGCAAAGCCGTAGTCGGTGCCGAGCGCGCAGACGGTATCGCCGCCGGGCTTCAGGAAGGAAAACTGGTCGGCGGGGAGGTCTGCCGCGCTTGGCAGGCCGAAGGGGGCCGGCCGCGTGCTCGCATCGGCTGCGCCCCCGCTGCTGCTCGTGACGCCGGAGTCGGCCGCGGGCTCGACCCCTTCTACCGTGCCCCCGCTGCATGCCAGGAAGGTGGCCGTGGCGGCGGCGAGCGAGGCCAGGGAGAAGAAGGGGACGGCGATCCGGAGCGAGGAGGCGATGCGCATGGAGGTCCGCATCTTGCCCCTTCTCGGGCCGCAGTCAACTCATGGGCTTCGGTCGGTATTCGCCGAGCGGCGTAGCCAAGCAGGAGGAAGGTGTGCGACGCTCGTGTCGAGTTGGACCAGGAAGATTCTTCGCAAGCGTCGGCGCGCTTTTTGGCGCTGATCCAGACCGAGCTCTCGGCCCAGGCCGCGCGCATCCTGGCTTCGGGCGTGTCGCCGCCAGACGCCACGAACGCGGTGTCGCACCGTTTCGAAGACGGGCGCACCGTGGTGGTCGTCTTCGCCGAGCCGCCCGACAACCCCGCCGAGATCGCCGAGAAGCTGGGCCTGCTGGCCACGGCGTTCGAGCAATCGCCGCGTGCGCTCTCCATGCACAAGGCGCGGTACTCCGTGGCGCGTTCCCTGAAAGACGAGCTGCTGGCACTCACGCAGCGCGCCGCCGCACTCGACGCGCTGGTGATCGACGCCGATTCCCCCGTGGTGTGGGGCAGCGCCCGCAGCCAGGCGTTCCGGCCCTCGCGCCCCGACTACTCCACCGCGCTTTTGGTCGAAGGCGACGCCAGCCACGACTGGAGCGACACGGACGAGAGCTCGCCGCTGCTCGAGGACACGTCGCGGCTCGTCGAGCTCGCGCTGGCACACGTGCGCGGCCTCGACT